>JBKDHA010000129.1:0-80239 GCA_046335555.1 Bacteroidota bacterium | reverse complement strand
GACCAAGAAAAGGCTGAATAAAAATTAAGCCCGAAAGAAGCAGAACCCGATTACGTTCGTTTGATTTCATAGTGTATTAATTTGCCGGCGTTTCACGAAGTGTAAGTAAAACAGCCATTGCCCGCTGAAGTTCAGCAGCATTTCGTCCGTTGCACCAGGCATGCATATAGCGCTGCTTTCCGGTTTTATAGTCAATAATAACTTCTTCGTGCTGCCAGCGTGTGGTTGTAAATTTTACCCAGGTGACTTCTTTACCCAGCAACATTCGTTTCTCCTCAGTGCGAACATAATCGCCCTGCGGGTTTTCTTTGTTGGGCGAATTGCCAATATACAATGCGGCTTCCAGCACATCGTAAGTTGATGTATCTTTGGGTGAAATAGTAGCAAATACAAAATTTGTGTCTTGCGAAACACTTATATTCATATCAGGAGGAAGCTCAAGACTTAGCCCCGTTGAACCGATAGAAACTGTTTGCACAGACATATACGGAAGACTGTCGGACGAAGCAGAATCGGCCGGAGGTTTTAATGAAACAGGTTCACTGCAGGAAAAAAGAAACAGCAGAGCAATTGATGCAGCAACAATTTTCATAAAGCAAAGATAACAGGAGCACGCTCTTGTAAACCTTATCACTGTTGATTTTACAGTTCGTCACTCAACGGCAATAACACACCATTCGTCGGAACTTTCGGCACCGACAAAGATAACATGCAGCGAATCAGGTGAAAAAGATTACCTTTGCGGCCTATATTCGTTCTGATGTCATTATTTTCTGAGCTGGGCCTAAAGCCCGAACTCGCAGCTGCAGTTGCCGACCTCGGCTTCACACAGCCCACTCCAATTCAGCAACAGGCTATTCCGCTGTTGCTTGCCGCCGAATCCGATTTTATCGGTCTCGCCCGCACAGGTACAGGAAAAACAGCCGCTTTTGGCCTTCCTCTTCTCCACCATATTGAACTTGCCGACCGTGTTCCGCAGGCCATTGTGCTTTGCCCTACACGCGAACTTTGTTTGCAAATTACCGAAGACCTTAAAAAGTTTGCGGTAAAACTCAACGGGCTACGCATTACTCCTGTTTACGGTGGTTCAAGTATCAGCATTCAGATCAAAGAATTGCGTTACGGCACTCACATTATTGTGGGTACACCGGGTCGCGTGCTTGATCTTATCCAACGCGGTGCTGTGAAACTTGGTGATGTCCGTTTTGCGATACTCGACGAGGCCGACGAGATGCTTGATATGGGTTTCCGAGATGATCTCGATACCATTCTTGCTGAAACACCTGCCGAAAAACGCACCTGGCTGTTTTCAGCTACAATGCCTTCGGGCGTGTCGCGCATTGTTGGCCGTTACATGACCAATCCGCAAACTGTAAAAGTACAGGGCGCGCAAAAAGGCGACGGACAAATTAATCACTTCCATTGCGTGGTTCATGCCCGCGACCGTTATTTAGCACTCCGCCGTTTGGTAGATGCCAATCCGGGCGTATATGGTATTGTGTTTTGCCGTACCCGTGCAGAAACGCAGGAAGTTGCCGATCATCTGATTCGCGATGGCTACACAGCCGATTCGCTTCACGGTGATCTCTCACAGGCACAGCGCGATCATGTAATGAAACGTTTCCGTGGCCGCGCGCTGCAACTGCTTGTTGCTACTGATGTGGCTGCACGCGGTATCGACGTTGATGAAATTTCTCACGTATTCCACTATCAGTTACCTGATGAAGTGGAAAGCTATACACACCGTTCAGGCCGCACAGGCCGCGCTGGTCGTACCGGCGCATCTATTGTGCTGCTCAACATGAAAGAAACCGGCAAGCTGCGTCAGTTGGAGCGCCTTATGGGCAAACCCATTCCGCATTTGCCAGTTCCTACTGCCGAAGATGTTGCAGTTGCTCAGCTTAAAGCATTTGCTGCCAAGCTTCGCGATACAGAAGTGGATGAAAAACTCATGGGCGAACATTTGCCTGTAGTGCTCGAAGAACTCGAAGGCCTGAGCCGCGAGGATCTTGTATCACGCATTATGGGTATGCAGTTAAGCCGCCTGTTTACCGATTACTCTAAAGCTCCTGATCTCAACGCACCCTTGCGCGGACAGAAAGGCGAACGCCCCGAGCGTGAAGAGCGCCGCCAGATGGAAGGCGAGAAGCATACCTTCTTTATCAGCATCGGCCGAATGGATGGTGTTGAGGCCGGCGAACTGCTTCGTGTGCTTTGCGATCAGCTGAATGTGAGCCGCGATCATATCGGCCGCATTGAGCTCAAGCACAATTTCTCGTTTGTACAAACCATTGCGCTCACACCCGACCAAGTAGTTGGCGCATTCGATAACTATGCTTACCGTGGCCGCAAGGTGCGCGTAAACCTCGCCGAAAATCGCGAAGACCGTCCCTTCGGTGGCGATGACGATGGCGGCGAACGCAAACCACGTCGCAAAGATTTCAGCAGCGAGCGTCCTCCGCGCAAAGACTTCGGTACCGAGCGCAAATCAGCTTACGGCAAAAGTCGCGACGATGACCGCAGCAAAAGCTATGGCGACCGCAAACCCGGCGGCAGCAAGAGCGGATTTTCAAAATCAAGCTCTGGCAGCGGCGAAAAAACCTGGGGCAAATCATGGGGCGCAAAAACCAGCAGCGATAAACCCGTTGGCAAAGGATTCGGCGGCGCATCAAAACGCGACGATGACAGCTCAAGTGGTGGCGATTGGCGTAAACTTATTGACGGCGGCAAAACGCACGGCGGCAAAAAGTCATCAACTGGTGGCGCTAAGAAGAAGAAGTGGTAAAGAAACAAACAAAAGGCATCTGAAATCAGATGCCTTTTGTTTGTTTACAAACTTCCGTGTTCAACTGTGGTAACCAACTTATCACTCTCAAACACATCCTGCGGCGAAATCATAAACTCATCCAGCGGCGGCTTATTACCATAACGCTGCTTCATAATTTTTTTCACCACCGGTGAAGTAAGATCGTAATCGCGCATTTTTTTGCGAGTGCCTACCTCAATGCCTGCACCATCCTGATATACTTTCCACACCAATTCAGAGCAATACAGACGCTCTTCATCCCAACTGAAATAAATATCGTAATCTCGGCCGAGGCGCTTTGCTGCTGCCGCTTTCATTGCTGTTATTTTGTTTTCACTCAGCAATGAGTCCGCATTTTTCAAACGGCGGACAATGTAAAACCCGTTTTGTCCCGCCGCAGTCCATTCTTCAACCGGCACTTTACGTACAGGCTGCACGGCTTCATATACCATCCATTGCCCGTTTTCCTGAAACAGAATGCCGCAATGCGTGTAGATGGAATGTGTGGCTAATTGAACAGCAGCACTCTGTCCGGAATTTGAGCTTTGAAAAATCAGATCGCCGTTGTGGAAATTGCTGTCAGTAATTACCGCTTTTTTTACCTGAAGGCTATCAGTATCAACGCTTCTGAACACCTGAAATGCAAATAAACCAAGTGTCGCCAGCGAAAGTACAAGGATGTAAAAAGATCGTTTCATGTCACTAAATTATCAAGTCAAAGGAAAAACGGCAAGCCAATAATTCCTAAAATAAAGCTACTTCTTCTTTACCGGAACAGTTTTTCTTTTGCTTTTGGGGGCAATTGTTTTTCTGCCGACTGTTTGCTTCGTTTTGGTATTTGCAAGATCACCGATAAGATCCTTTACTCGTTTTTGCAGCACTTCTTTATCGGGTAAATAAAGCTGATATTTCGAAACAAAAATCTTAGAACTTACCCCTTTCATGGCATAATCAACAGTAACATTATCTTTTTGTTTGCCAAGAATAATACCTATCGGAGCATTATCTTCTTTGGTATTTTGTTCAGCTTCAAAATAATTCAGATACAAATTCATTTGCCCAATATCCTGATGACGTACAGCTCTTACTTTTAAATCAATAAGTACAAAGCACCTCAATATTCTATGATAAAATACAAGATCAACATAGTAGTGTGTGTTATCAAGGGTAATTCGAAATTGCCTGCTCACAAACGTAAACCCTTTACCAAATTCAAGAATAAATGCCTGCAGATTATCAATGATTTTTTTCTCAAACTGACGTTCAGAATACACTTTACCTTCCGGGATTTTTAGAAACTCCAGTATGTAAGGATCACGAATAATATTCTCACTATTTTTAATTACAGTTCCTTTACTTACTATCTTTTTTAAAGATCGTTTATTACCTAAAACCATTCGTTCAAATAAAGAACTATCAATTTGGCGTCTTAATTCACGAACTGACCAATTTTCATGAATAGCACTTTTCATGTAAAATTCAATTTCATTAGAATTATTACACTGTAATAATTCATGATAGTGTGACCAACTTAACTGGTTTGACACTGTCAAACCAGTGTTTAAATCTCGATTTTTGCTTTTATTGTAATAATTATTTTTAAGGTGTATAGACTTGTGTTTCTTACCTTCTTTTGTGTTTTTTCTATTCTGGTTTGACACTGTCAAACCAGTTTTTATTCTTGCCGGTAATTCTCCAAATTCCGAAAATGTAAGGTAAAATAACCGCATGTAAGTGAGTTGACTTCTGCTAAAACCTTTCCCTAGTTCATAAGTCAAAATTTGTGATAAATCAACTAGCATATCTCTTACAGATTGCTCATCGTATTCAAATTCAACTTCTTTTTCTACGATTAATTTTCCTGTAGCCCAATATGTATATAGGAGTTCTACATTTATTGAACGGGCAACACTTTCTCTTGCTTCGCTGATAAGCGTTTGAATATCTCTTAGCAGACTTTCGTAAGGATTCTTCTTTGGTTTCTTTATCATTCGTATAGGATTTCTGCTAATTTATATATTTGAGATATGTGTAAACTATAAATTGATTTATTTCTGCTAAAAAAGGCTCAGTCTGTTTCCAGATGAGCCTTTCTAATGTGTATTTGTATTCTTTACAGTCTGCTTTCAAGTATTCCTATAGCTTCCTCGCTGGAACGTGTGTTTGAATAGAAGCTGATTACTTTATTTAATACACGCTCTACAATGCTGTCGGGGCAGGATGCGCCGCTGGTGATAATTATGCGTGCGGGTGATGTTTGCGGCAGCCAGTTTTGTGTCTCGCGAATGCTGTGTGTATGCAAATCGAAATGTGCAATTGACTCTGCGCTGTGTATTTCGGTTTCGTCTTTAATAAAATAGGTTGGGAATTTCCGCTCACAGAGTTCAACAAGATGCGATGTGTTTGAACTGTTGTAGCCGCCAATTACAATTGCAGCATCGGCATTCCAGTTCAGCAAACCATAAGTAGCATCCTGGTTTTCGTTTGTAGCGTAGCAAAGTGTGTCGCGTGTATCAGCAAAATGCTGCTTTTCGTTTTCGGCTGCATATTTTTCGGCCATTACTTGCTTAAAGTAATCAGCAATGGCCTGTGTGTCGGAAGCAAGCATTGTAGTTTGGTTGATAACACCAACTCGTTCGAAATGTACTTTCGGATCAAAGCCTTCGCTAACACGATTTCCGAACAATGCTTGAAATACAGCTTGGTCTGTTTTGCCAAGTATAAAAGCGCCAAGTTGCTGCGCTTCGTTCATGTCTTTTATCACAATAGCAGGGCCATAAGAAGCGGCTCTTGAAAATGTGGCGCGGGTTTCTTCGTGGCCGGGCTTGCCGTGAATGATGTTGGTATAGGATGCGCTCCCAAGTTCTGATGAACGCTTCCAAACTTTTTCTACAAACGGACAAGTAGTATCGTATTTAGCCGGCTCGATACCAATTGCACGAAGCTGCTCTTCGATTTTCAGCGTTGTGCCGAAAGCCGGAATTACTACAACATCATCCGGGGTAAGTGATGAAAAAGGCACAATTTCTCTTCCATCGGTACTCATCAGAAAATTAACGCCTCTGCTTACCAGATCTCGGTTTACTTCGGGGTTGTGAATCATTTCGCTGAGCAGGAACACCCGTTTGCCGGGATTTTCATCAACAGCTCGAAATGCAATTTCAACTGCATTTTTTACACCGTAGCAAAAACCAAAATGCCGGGCAATGGCAATCTGAACAGAGCCAAAATCAAGTATCGCCGGACTGTTGTCTTTGCGCCGCGGATCCTGCGTGTTGCGAATGTTTTTTACACGGTCGATGATCGGGCTGCGGTAAAATTCCGGGATGTTGAAGTTTTTCATCAATTACAAAGGTAAAACTTCATCATGGAACAAGCAGCAACGATTTATGTTTTAGTCAAACACATAAACAAAACCGCCCTCTGAAAACTCAGAGGGCGGTTGAAACAATGTATGGAACTATCAATAATAAGTAGCACGTCGAACCTCCGAAAGCTGTTTCGCAAAGCGGATTACCTGACGGGTATAGCCATATTCGTTATCATACCAAACGTAAAGCACAATGCTTTTCTTGTCGGCAGAAACAATGGTTGCCTGACTGTCGAATACAGAAGGGCAGGGGTTTCCGATTACATCACTCGAAACAAGTTCGTTGGAGAATGCGTACTGAATTTGCTCTACCAGATCACCTTTAAGTGCATACTGACGAACAATGTTGTTTACGTCTTCCTTGCTTACTTCTTTCTTCACCTCAATGTTGAGGATCGCAAGTGAAACGTTCGGGGTTGGTACACGCACTGAGTTCGCGGTAAACTTACCCGAAAGCTGCGGAAGCACCTTTTTCAAAGCGCTTTCAGCACCGGTTTCGGTAATTACCATGTTGAGTGCAGCAGAGCGTCCGCGGCGGTATTTTTTGTGATAGTTATCGAGCAGGTTTTGGTCGTTGGTGTAGGAGTGAACCGTTTCGATATGACCTTTTACTACGCCGAGTTCTTTTTCTACAACGAAGAGAATCGGCATGATGGCGTTGGTGGTGCAGGATGCTGCTGAGAAAATATTCTCACTTTTAATATCAACCGTGTGTTGGTTTACGCCGT
Organism: Bacteroidota bacterium; assembly: GCA_046335555.1. GTDB lineage: Bacteria > Bacteroidota > Bacteroidia > Palsa-965 > Palsa-965. Next base: position 73,335 of record JBKDHA010000129.1, on the reverse strand, counting down.
GCACAACGTTCGGAATATCTTTCGCGGGAGCTGTAAGTAGCACTTTTGCAACGCCTTTTGCCTGAAGGTGGCGGCTCAGGGCAGCTTTATCGCGGTACACGCCTGTGTTGTCGATCAGCAGTGCATCATTAATTCCGAAAGCAGTGTAATCAACATCTTCCGGGTTGTTGGCGTGAATCATGTGTACGGTATGTCCGTTCACAATGAGGGCTTTGTTTTCGAGATCTTCGATGATGGTTCCCGGAAATGGTCCGTGAACAGAATCATTGCGGAGCAAATCTGCACGCTTTACAATTTCCTCCTCGGAGTTGCCGCGTGTAACAATGGCGCGCAGGCGGAGCTGTTCGCCTTTTCCGGCTTGTGCAATAAGTTCGCGGGCTGCAAGGCGGCCAATGCGGCCAAAGCCAAACAGAATAACGTCTTTTGGGGTAAGCTTATGACTTTCGGCTCCCATTAAACCGCTGAGTTTCGCGGTCAGGAATGCGGCCATATCGGCATGCTTTTCACGTTCTTCGCTCCACTCGGCACAAAGGCGGCCAATGTCCATACGCGAAGGAGCCAGATCCATTTTGGTGAGCACCTGAGCCAGCGCGGCGGTGTCTTTAACGCTGATCGGACGTTTCACAATGTCTTTGGCATACTGGTGCAGGTTCATGATTTCGCTGGCGCTACGGTCGATCAACTGATTACGGAAAATAATCAGCTCTACTGATTTGTCGTACCAGAGTGTACCGATATGGCTGATCAGTTCGAGTGCCGCACGTTCCTGACCGATCCATTCGTTCAGTTCTGCTTCATACGATTTCGCTGCAGTGCCTTTGAGGGGCTCCATCGTGTCGAGTGTCATTGAGTTACAGGTCTGTTTGGTAATTGATTAATTATGGAAAAAGAAACAGCCGCAATGATGCGCGGGCGGGCTTGGCCTTACCGGTTCATTGCGGCTGTTTTGATTTCAGGTACATTTTCTCTTAACCCAAATAAGCCTTGAGGAGTTTGCTGCGGCTGCTGTGGCGCAGGCGGCGAATTGCTTTTTCCTTGATCTGGCGAACGCGCTCGCGGGTGAGATCGAATTTCGCGCCGATTTCTTCGAGGGTAAGGCCGTGCTGACAGCCGATTCCGAAGAAAAGCTTGATGACATCGCGCTCACGCTCGGTGAGTGTAGAGAGCGAACGTTCGATTTCACGCTGCAGCGATTCGTTCATCAGCAAACGGTCGGCGCGGGGCGAATCGTGGTTCACCAATACGTCGAGCAGGCTGTTGTCTTCACCATTGAGCAGCGGAGCATCCATAGAAACGTGGCGGCCGGATACACGCATGGTATCAGCTACCTTGTCTTCCGGAAGGTCAAGCACTTGCGAAAGCTCTTCAGCTGTCGGTTCGCGCTCAAATTCCTGCTCAAGGCGAGAATACGCTTTGTTGATTTTGTTGAGTGAGCCTACCTGATTGAGCGGCAGACGAACAATACGTGACTGTTCGGCCAGTGCCTGAAGGATAGACTGACGAATCCACCATACGGCGTAAGAGATGAACTTAAAGCCGCGGGTTTCATCAAAACGGCGAGCCGCCTTGATAAGACCAAGGTTGCCTTCGTTAATTAAGTCAGGAAGGCTGAGTCCTTGATTCTGGTATTGTTTAGATACCGAAACAACGAAACGCAGGTTGGCTTTCACCAATTTGGCCAGTGCCACTTCATCGCCCTCGCGAATCCGTTTGGCCAGCATCACCTCTTCCTCTGCCGTAATAAGTTCTTCTCGTCCAATCTCCTGGAGATACTTGTCGAGCGAAGCACTTTCACGGTTCGTGATCGACTTGGTGATTTTTAACTGTCTCATGTCAGATGAATAATGTTCCCCCTTGGAACGATTAAATAAAAGTTACCGGTGCCTTATCTGAAAAGACGCGGCAAAATTACACCCTTTTAACGGGAAAGACAACGATTGATCGACTAAAGTTTGAAACAAAACGTTGAAACGTCGTGAATGTTCAATAAACAAGGGCAATTGCGCGATTAATAACATCTTTTGAACGATAAGCAAAAAGATAAGTGAGCACTGTTCAACAGGTACGGATCGGTTAATAACATGTTAAGATCCTCAATTTAGAGGTAAGCTGCGTTTTACATTACACCATTAAAACGCAGCTTACCAAACTTTGTTACATTCCGAATGCATAATATGCACGCATTCCATTCGGATAAACTCCTTCTATCAATACTCCGCCTTTTTTATTCTCCAGAATCTTCTTCAATTCTTCAGGCGAAGCAACCGGTTTTTTATCAACTGATGTAATGATAAATCCTTCACGAATACCGGCGCTTTTCAGTTTTCCGGTTTCGAGTTTGGTGATTTTAAGTCCATTGTTGATTCCGAGGCGCTTCAGGTCTTCGCCGGCCAAGCTTTCAAATGTTCCGCCAAGCGACTCAACAGCTTCAACCGGATCGTCTTTGGTGATGAGTTTGGTGGAGTTGTTTTTGTTTTTGAGTGTAACGGCTGTTGTTTTAGCTTTTCCGTTTCGCTCGTAAGTCAGCGGAAGTTTATCTCCGGGCCGGAAGCGGTTTACCTGTTCCTGAAGCTCGGGTACGTTATTTACCGGAATATCACCAACGCGGGTTATCACATCGCCGGGTTCGAGACCAGCATCACCGGCAGCGCTGCCAGCCATAAGTCCCTGAACATAAACACCTTTGATGTTTTTAAGGCCTTTTTCTTTCGCCAGACTGGCATCCACATCGCGAATATTTACGCCGAGATAGCCGCGCTGCACAGTTCCGAATTCGGTAAGGTCGGTAACAACTTTGCGTACCAGATTCACCGGCACAGCAAACGAATAGCCTGAAAAAGAGCCTGTTTGTGATGCAATAGCTGTATTGATACCGATGAGCCGCCCCTGAATATCAACCAAGGCTCCGCCGCTGTTGCCGGGATTTACTGCTGCATCGGTTTGGATAAATGACTCAACAGCACCCGAACCGCTGCCGTTTCCGCCAATGATATTAATATTCCGGGCTTTGGCGCTTACAATGCCGGCGGTTACGGTTGAAGTCAGGTTAAACGGATTGCCAACTGCTAAAACCCATTCGCCAACTTTTACATCATCTGAATTGCCCCAGGCGACAAACGGCAAGTCTTTTTCATCAATCTTGAGCAGGGCGAGATCGGTTGTTGGATCTGTGCCTACTAATGATGCTGTATATGTGCGTTTATCGTTAAGGATAACTTCAATTTCTTCGGCTTGTTCGATTACGTGGTTATTGGTAACGATGTAACCATCAGCAGCAATAATTACTCCTGAGCCGGATGATTGTTGTTCGCGGGGCACGCTTTGAATGCCGCCGTTGCCGAAAAACAATCCCTGAAACGGATCCATATACGTTTGCTGCGTGGTGAATTTTGTTTTAACATGCACAACTGCATGTACGGTTTGCTCGGCAGCGGGTCTGAAATCAACAGAGCCCGGTGCAGCCGAACCGGCATACGAAACTAATTTTGCAGCCGAAGCCTCTGAGTTTGACTGCGGAAATGCAGAATCGGGCAGAAGACGGTTTATACCCAGCGCCACTGCGCCTCCCAAAACCGCACAACCGAAAGCAAGGATCAAATTTTTGTTCATAGTATAACAACGTTTTTGGTAATGGATTGGTTGTTCAAATTTCAGGAAAATAACTGCAAAATTCGTTCCTTCAGTATGTGTTTCATGCCCTTTTAACAAGAATTGGCGCACCCGCCAGACCAAAAGTCAGTAATAACTGACAAGCCGTCAGTGCTGTTGCCTCAAACGGGCGAAGCAGATTAGTTGTATATTTGAAAGCTTTATTTCCTCTGCATGAAAACCTGGTCCCGGCTGCGGCTTTCGCTTGTGCGCGACAAGCTTCAGGTGTTTTTTCTTGGCTTGCTTCTCGGTCTTGTGCTGGGCGGCGGTTTTTTTCTGCTCAAACTCGATCAGTATGTGCAGAAAATGGAAATCTATAAATCGCTTACAAATAACAGCGATGAAAAGCCTGAGAAGCCAACCAAAAATTCGGACAGGCAACAAAAAGCAAGCAAAAAAACTGTTAAAAATACGAACACTGAAACTGCAGGCGAAGATCAGCCTGTTACCGATTCGCTTCAGGAGGAGACCGGAGATGAATTTTCGACGGGCGGACCTGCAGGAGATGATATTGTTGTTCGCACACCTGAGATGATTGGCGAAAATGTGCTTGTCTTGCGTAATCTTGATGTTACCGCACAAACCGACAGCATTGCGAGAAAAGAGGCAGGTGTGCGTGATGAAGCCAGTCGCAGCATGACAGTCGAATACTGGAAATCGCCGCTCAATTCTAAAGGATATAAACTTACACGAAGCAGACTTGTACTTTTTGGTTATACGCCCGAAGACAAGATTCAGCTCTGCAAACTTGATAATTCCATTTACATGAAAACGGCTTCCGGGTTTTTCCGGCTTGAGTTTTCATCCAGCTACCGCCAGCTCGAACGGGTTACCGATGAAACACTTGTTGGTCGTTTAAACGGATAAGCAGTTATGCAACTGAAATTTTCAAAATATCACGGAACAGGAAACGACTTTGTGTTGATTGATGATCGGGATAATCTTTTTCCGGATACTAATCAGTTGATGATTGCTCAAATTTGTCACCGACATTTTGGTGTAGGTGCCGATGGGCTGATGCTGTTGCGGAATGCTCCGGGTTATGATTTTGAAATGGTTTACTTCAACTCCGACGGAGCCCGCGGCTCGATGTGCGGAAACGGAGGCCGCTGTATCAGTCGCTTTGCGCATGATATAGGAGCAATCACCGAACCGAAAATCAACTTTATAGCCTCAGATGGTCCTCACGTTGCATTTATCACGAATGCACTGATACAGCTTAAAATGGCTGACGTGCACACAACAGAGCGCATCGGGACTGATCATTTTATAGATACAGGCTCGCCGCATGTTGTCCGTTTTACGCCTGATGTGGCTACGCTTAACGTAGTGAATGTGGGCCGTGAAGTACGCTACAATGCACGTTTTGCAGAGCACGGTACCAATGTGAATTTTGTAGAAGTACTCGGCAATAACTTGTTTGTTCGTACATACGAACGTGGAGTTGAAGATGAAACACTTTCGTGCGGAACAGGTGTAACCGCTTCGGCACTTGCTGCTGCTCTTGAGGGTTATGCACCGTCTTCGGGAGCCATTGCAGTTGAAACTCCCGGCGGAAGTTTAAATGTGCATTACCATCGCCGCAATGGAGGTTTTGATGAAATCTGGCTCGAAGGGCCTGCTAAATTTGTCTTTCAGGGAGAAATAACAATATGAGTTCTGTAACCTCAATTACCAATACCGACAAAATCAATTATGTCAATATCGGATTGATGTTGCTGGCGCTTGGCGTGGCATTTTATATTCCGTTTGAATTGTTTTTGTTTTCGTATGCAGTATTAGGTCCCGGGCATTACCTTACAGAAATTTCGTGGCTGCAGAAACGCGGTTTTTTCTCGAAAGGGAAATACGATTATGTGTTTCTGACCATTGCAGCACTTGTATTGTTTCTGATTGCTTATGTGCTTACACCGCAGCAACTGATTAAGCCTGAAGCACACCGCGGAGTTACAACAGCCATTATTTATGTTGCTTTTGCAGGCGCACTGGGTATGGTACTTGTAAAATCAGCCTTTTACCGGTTTATCATTTTCATTGTTATTGCACTCACCGCACTTATTTCCAAGGAAATGTTTGTGCTGTTTTCTGTATTTCTGCCAACGCTGCTGCATGTTTATCTGTTCACCGGTTTATTTATGCTTTTCGGGGCGCTCAAGGGCAAAAGCCGCAGCGGTTATTTAGCTATGGCAGTGTTTGTTATTTGTCCGTTGCTCATCATTTTTGTAAATCCTGAAGCATTACCGCTTACCGAATATGCTTCCAATGCGTACAAAAAGTTTCAGCTTCTGAACATTGAATCATTGAAATTGCTCAGCGATAATTTCAGCCTGATGTTTTCCGATACGTATGAAGCGGTTAGCCAGTTTGGCGGCACGCCTGAAGCGTTGTTTGCAAGCCGCAGCAATGCTATCTATACATCCGATACCGGTATTGCGATTATGCGTTTTATTGCATTTGCTTATACCTATCATTACCTCAACTGGTTCTCAAAAACATCGGTGATCAAGTGGCATGAAATTTCCAAACTCCGAATGGGCATCATTATCGGACTATGGGCACTGGCCGTGTTGCTTTACTGGTGGGATTACAACATTGGCTTTAACGTTTTGTTTTTGCTGAGTTTCATGCATGTATTTCTTGAATTTCCGCTCAATCACGTTACGTTCATTGGCGTGTTTAAAGAGATTTTCGGGACAAAGCAAGCGGTACAGGAAAAAACGCAGGCTAAAGCGCGGCGTTAAATTCTGCAACAGAAAATCTTGTTCCTGTTTTGTCTTGTGTTGAGTGTGTACCTTTGTCGCACAGGAAATGAAACTCAGTTTTACAGCACTAACCAGTTTTGATCAGTTGCGCAACGGCACCTACATTGTGCTGCTTCATCTCACGCAACCGCCTCCGCATATTATTTTATTGCATAATGGTTTGTGTTATTCGCTGCACAGCACCGGAAAGCAGGACGGAGATTCTTGTGAGTTGCTTTTTCAATTGATTCGCCGCCGCAGCCTGTCGGCCGCATTTGTAACCTGGCAGCTTCCTGCACCGGCGGAGGCTGCATCGCAGCTCACAGAAATTCTTGCACCGCAAAGCCGCGTTGAAGTGGGCGGGGCTACCTGTCTTTTGCCGGTGCGGATGCTTGCCGAAAAGCAGGGGGTAACTACAGCGGCATCGTGCAAATTTATCTTTGAACTGTTGCCGCTGCTTTCCGAAGCGGGGCAGCTGGGCGAATGCTTCAGCATAAACTACAATGCCCCGGAGTTTCAGCTACCCGTTTACACCGCGGCCGATATTGATGCCGCTATTCTGCGAACCGCCACCGAAGTTACCGGCTGAACATTTTGTGTATCTTCGGACTTGAGTAATCTATGGCAAATCAGATTCAACTGCTTCTCGGCGAACGCATACGCCTCCGTGCTTTGGAACCGCACGATGTTGAGGCATTGTATCAATGGGAAAACGATCCGGCAATCTGGAAAGCCAGCAATACACTTGCACCGTTTTCACGCTTTGTGCTTGAACAATACATCGCAAGCTCACATCTCGATTTGCATACCAACAAACAACTCCGGTTGATGATTACAACCCGCGACGGGAAAGATGTTGGCTGTATCGATTTGTTTGATTTTGATCCCTCACATCAGCGTGCAGGCATTGGTATTCTCATTGCCCGCGAAGAAGACCGCGGAAAAGGATTTGCTTCCGAAGCGCTGAATCTGCTCACACAATATTGCTTTCACGTTCTTCATCTGCATCAGATTTATTGCAATGTTACCGTTGACAACGAAGAAAGCATTATGCTTTTTCAACGGCATAAATTCATCATTACCGGTATCAAGAAAGATTGGGTGCGCGTTGGCGATGTATTTATGGATGAACTGCTGATGCAGTTGGTGCGAAAAGCACACTAAGCATTACTGCTTTTTTGCGGCACTCTTCCTTTTCAACTCAATGTAAATGCCAAGCTGCAAAAAATCGCGGCCGGTTTCATCGTTTATCCGGTAATCGAATTGATGAAGGTAACCGGCCATGAAACCAACATTCTCCGATAGTTTGTAGTTAAAATTGAATGCAATGCGGTTTCGCTCGAAGTAAGGTTCGCGATCAGTAAAAAATAATTCGTTGCTCACGCTAATCTGATAAGGAATCACATTGTTGCGTTCCTTGCCAAATGGGTAAACCAACCCCAGCCTGTAGCGAAACCGGTTGCGGTAGCCGTTTGAGGTAAAACGAAATTCGGCACGCAACCGCTGTTCAATTTTTATTTTCCCGAGTTTCTGGCTCAACTGAAGTTGTGGCCAGATGCGAAATTCATCGTTGTTTTTTGGCGTTATAAAATTTCCGCCTTCGCGGTAGGTGTCATAATCGCCCGCACCAATTGCGATGCGCAATCCGGGATAAACAGAAAGTTCGGCACCGCCTTTATATTCGTAGTAATGGAAGTGATTGTAAAACCGGAGCGACCGAAGCTGTGCCTCACCGAAAAAACTCAGCTTGTCGTTATAATTAAAGCGAATATTCACAATGTTCCAGCTTCCGAGGCTCGGCGTTTGCGCAATTGCTGATGTAAAAGCCAGTAAGGCAACAGCAAAAAGGTGATTTTTTTTCGATGAAAAATAAGCTGCTTTTCTGTGCATGAATAGTTGCCGCATAATGTAGAACGCTGATGAAGAATGCAAAGCGCAAGGTCAAAAGTACTTTGATAAATTTCTGTTTTTGTGTGACGCTTTTTATTTTAATCACATCTGCCAGAAAAGTAAGCGTTTACGGTGTCAGGAGATTAAAATTTAAGCACATGAATTATTATAAATCGGGATGATGAACGCCAATAAAATGTAAATTTAGAGCTGTATTTGTTACTGATATTTTTCTGCCTCAGACCTGTGCAAAATTCAATGATTACGTTTTTCGGAAGAAGAAATTGGCGACTGTTGTTTGCCGGTTTTGGATTGATGCTTGCCACTTTTTTTGTGCAATGTGGCAATGATGTAACCAAAGCCGGTACTGCTGATTCGGTTGTTGCCGAAAGTCCTTACCTCAACCACAGCGACTCTGCAAAATATGTTGGCATGAACACCTGCAAAGGTTGCCATCCCGATATTTACGAAACATTCATTCACACCGGAATGGGCAAGTCGTTTGATTCGGCTTCAACTGCAAAATCTTCGGCAACGTTCGGCAAAACATCAACCATTTACGATAAGTACCGCAACCTCTGGTATCAAAGCTATTTCAGCAACGGTGATATGTTTATTTCCGAATTTCGTCTCGAAGGCCGCGATACAATTTTCAAACGCACTGAACAGGTTGATTATATTGTAGGTTCAGGTCAGCACACCAATTCGCACATTTATTCTGTAAATGGTTATCTGTTTCAGATGCCGATGACTTTTTACACGCAAAAAGGGCATTGGGATTTGCCTCCGGGTTTTGAAGACGGCAACAACACACGTTACGACCGCAAAATTGGTTTGGAATGCATGAGTTGTCACAACACACTTCCCGGCTTTGTAAAAGGTTCGGAAAATAAATTCACCGATATTCCCGATGGTATTACCTGCGAGCGTTGTCACGGTCCGGGCTCCATTCACGTTCAGCAAAAAATGGCTGGCAACATTGTCGATACTGCAAAGCAAATTGATTACTCCATTGTAAATCCCGGCAAGCTGCAACCCGATTTACAGTTTGATGTTTGCCAGCGCTGCCATTTACAGGGCAATGCGGTTTTGCAACCCGGCAAATCGTTTTATGATTTTCGTCCCGGCATGAAACTCAATTCGGTAATGACTGTGTTTATGCCGAAGTACGAAGGTGCCGAAGATGAATTCATCATGGCATCGCATGCCGAGCGGTTGAAAATGAGTGCCTGCTTTTTGCAGTCGCAGCCTGAGGCCGGAAAGCCGGGCGATGAATTGCGACCTTACCGCAGCAGCTTTACCTGTGTTACCTGTCATAATCCGCATATCACCGTAAAGCAAGCCGGTTCGCAAACGTTCAATGCAACTTGTTCGGGATGTCATGCTCCCGGAAGCAAACAGAGCACGCTGCCGGGCTGCAGTGCCGATGCAAAAGCAATTTCGGCAGCGCAGAACAATTGTGTTTCGTGCCACATGCCGCGTTCGGGCTCAATTGATATTCCGCACGTAACAGTGCACGATCACTGGATTCGGAAGCCTGCCGAAAAGCAGGATGCAAAAAAAGCAGCTACCGATGTGAAACGCTTTCTGGGTTTGTATGCGGTCAATGATCCTAATCCTTCGGCACAAACCAAGGGCAGGGCGTATTTGCAGCAGTTTGAAAAATTTACTGCTGATCCGCAATTCCTTGATTCGGCAAAGCTGTATTTGCCTGATGCAAATATTCCTGATCTGCGCAACAACTTCGGCGAATTGGTGCAGCTTTCGTTTTTGCGGAATGATTTCAAAGGTGTAATTGCACAGGTTAACCGCATTTCTGTTCGCACAGTGCTCGACAGCATTCTGGTGCGTGAAAGCTGGGATAACTACCATGCCTGGGCGGCCTATCGCATCGGCGAATCATATTACAAAACAGGCGAGCACACAACAGCCGAATTGTTTTACAAAAAAGCAACCGATCTCGCCCCGTTTCACCCTGATTTCAGAGCGAAATACGGTTTGGTATTAGCAATCAACAAAAAGAATTTTGATGCGCGTGCACAGTTGCAGCAAGTGCTGGATGCTTATCCGAAGCATGTGCAAGCCAATACAAACCTCGGCTATCTCTGGCTGCTCGAAGGCGATGATAAAAAAGCAGAAGCATTTTACACCAAAGCATTATCACTCGATCCCGACGACGATCAGGCATTGCTGAACATGGCCGGACTTTATCTTTACCGGAGAAATGAAACTGATGCGCTGAAGATGATCAACCGCTGCATCAAAGCACATCCCGATAATCAGCAAGCTATACAACTCAAACAGCAGCTTACTGCTAATTAATCCCGCACAAACCGTATGACAGCCAAATCGTCTTCCGGAAATTTCCGCCGTATATTGATTATTGTTTTGCTGCTGGCAGCCGGAGTAGGCGGCTGGGTTGGGTGGAATATGTTTTTCAGGGGCAATGTGCAAACCAAAGATCACAGCCCTGAGTTTTTGTACATCCGCACCGGCAGTACAATGGAAGACTTGCTGAAACTGCTTGAAGCAAAAGAGCTGATAAAAGACAAAGCTTCGTTTGAGTGGATGGCCAAACTCAAAAAGTTTGAAACCGTAAAGCCCGGACGTTATCGCATACGCGATGGCATGAGCAACCGCGAACTGATTAATATATTAAATAACGGATTGCAGGAAAAAGTTGAGTTTACATTCAACGAAGTTTACACAAAAGAACAAATGGCCGGCCGTGTTGGCGCAAAGCTAGAAGCCGATTCAACTGAAATACTGGAATTGCTGAATGATAACGATTTCCTGAATAAATACGGACTCAGCAGCGAAAATGTGATGACGCTTTTCATGCCCGATAAGTATTCGTTTAATTGGAATACTTCGGCAGAAGAATTTTTCCAGTCGATGGCAAAAGTATATAAAGACTTTTGGACAGATGAACGCAAGCAATTGGCAAAAAGTATCGGACTAAGCCAGACAGAAGCAATTACACTGGCTTCAATTGTAGAAGCAGAACAGCGGCGCTATGCAGAAGAGCGTCCTACAATTGCCGGGCTGTACATGAATCGCTTGAACGACGGAATGCCGCTGCAATCGGATCCGACAGTGATTTACGCGCTCGGCGATTTCAAAATTCAGCGCGTGCTGCGCGGCGATCTCGATGTAAATTCGCCTTACAATACCTATCGGTTCAAAGGTTTACCGCCCGGCCCGATTCGGCTTCCGCAGCCCGAAAGCATTGATGCGGTGCTCAACTACAAGCGCAATAATTATTTGTATATGTGCGCCGAGTTTGGAACCGGAAAGCATAAGTTCACAAGCAGCTACGATCAGCATCTGAAGAATGCGAAAGCTTATCAGGATGCAATGGATAAGGCGAATATTAATCGGTGAAAAATGTCCCGCAACTTTTTGCAAAGTGCGGGACGTTTTTTTGAATTACGGTTGCGGAGCGGGTGGGGTGTAACTGATTAAGTCTCCATATACGATTTTGGCGAGTGAATTTTGATCACAATTACATCCTGTTCCGGGAGGGCAAAGAGTTCCGAAATTCAAACCATATTGTGTATTACTGTACTCTATTTCTGTAATCACCCCCTCGGGATTTTCATTTGTAAGTACACAAACAACAGTTTCTGACCCGTTTTTTCTTGCCAGATAAATTCTTAGCCCATCGGCATTATTTCTATCAAGTAATTCCATCATTCTAGGCTTTGAAAAACCAATAAAAATGGTTTCATCACCGAGAGGGTTGTTTTTTATTTTATAGTTTTCCACCATTCTGCGAGCTTCTTCTCTTGTAATGAACTCACCTTGATCCGTTGTATTTTTTTTGTCGAAAGCGAATGCAAAAAATCCCATGTTGTTTTTGTTTTAAATGTTTTTGATTAGTTGAATTACAGCAAACATCCATCATTTAGGCAGCGAGAAAATTTGATTGAAAATTCACTCATCAAAATTGTTTTGTAATACCTTGTTTATTAGTGAAAAGGGAGAAATACCCGCGTTGTTTTTCGGGATAAAATGCAGTTTGAACTGTTAATTAAATTGTATTTCTCACGCCGGGTAAATCACCCTCAGGATTCTATTTCTAATTAACTTTATTCTCAATGAAATATCCAGTCATCATTCTACTCGTATTAATTTCACTTTGCGCTTTCCAGTCATCGGAAACTGTTATCAATAATGCTGCAAGATGTTACCGTGAAACAAATACTTTATTACAGAATGGAAAATTTCATGTAAATGAATCGCCTGATAAATCATATTGCGGTGGTGTACTTAAAGGTTATTATCAGCTTGGCGAAAACTCGTATCGTTTACTTGTAGATGTAGACTCTGGTGAATGTGCTTTGACGAAAACAGAAGTATATTTATCATATGGACAAGTAGTGTTTGTGCATTCTAGTTGCCGAACATATTCAAATACGATTACCGCTTGCCCCGGATATATCAAAAATGCAGATGAGCGTTTCTGGTTTTTGAATGGGGTAGCTGTGCGTTACATGATAGGAAACACTGTATTTACAGGCGATACATTACGTTATATTAATAATGTTTATGCGGAGGAACAATGTGTTCAGGAGCGTATAGCGGCTCTGCCCGAATTGACACGTTAAGAATGGTTTTACCCTCCAAAAAGCCTTCCTAAAATATACATTGCAAGCATAAACAGAAGTGTTAAAGTGCCAAAAATGTAAAAAGCAGGAATGAGCAGCAGCAATGCTTTAGCCGGAATACGCAGCCACTGCCTGTTTTCAGCATTGTCTTCCACCAGCGAAATCCAGCGGTAAAGCCACCACTGGGTGCTCATGTTGAACAGGTAAAAAATGCAGAAAAGTGTAAGGGTTGACACGGAAAATGTAAAGCACATGCCACAGAATAAAAAGATGCTGGTAGCCAGCGCAATAACAGGGCGTTCGGATGTGTGCATATTCAGTTTGTATCTGATGTAAAATTAAGGCCGGAATCAGGCAATACGTCACTGCTGCGTAAGTTGATTTTTATTTACGTTTTCTAACGAATCGGTATCTTTACCACGCTCGAAAACAGCTTAACCCCGCATTAACACCATGTCGGCCGAACACACATCCCCAACATCTTTTACGCAGTTTCTGCATGGCCTTTTTGAAACAGGCGATGCGGTGCTGAATGATTCGTTGCTGCCGGTGAGTGAAACCGACTGGCAAACGGCCTCTGCTTTGCTGCGCGAGGCTTATGCGGCCGATGTATTGCATTTTCCGGCCGATGCGCCTGCTTTTCACGAAACAGCGGCCAACTGGGCGGCACTGCATTTTTACCGTACGGCGCAACTTACTCTGCTGCGGCAGGTAGAAGAGGCCGAAGTGCTTGAAATGCTCAAACCCTTTGCCGATGAACAAACACCCGAAGCACATTACAGCGCCGACCTCCTACTGCGCCACCTGCCCCAGCTGCATAAGTTGGCCGCCGGCCTCGCACCGGGCGATGTACTTGTAAAATGCATCCGCCACACGGCGCAGCACTGGCCCCTCTCCGGCACCGGCATTGTCACCGAAACCGCGCCCGACCCCGGCAGCATCACCCAACACACCGGCCTGCTTACTTTTTATGCCGACCGCATCATTGCCCTGCACGATAAACAACGTGCCACGCATCCTGCCCTGCATCAGCACATCAAAGCCGCGCTCGGCGATTATGCCCAGCAGCTCTGGCCCGAACTCGATACCGATTTACTTCAACCGCCCTCACCCGTAACCAATGAATACACTGCCTGACACACTGCCCCAGGCCGAAGCACTGAACCGCGCCCTGCAACACCTCAAAGATACCTTTGTGGGCAAAGACGATATTGCCGACCTCATGGGCATTAGCCTCGTGGCGCGCGAAAATCTTTTTCTGCTCGGCCCGCCCGGCACCGCAAAAAGTGCTCTCGTGCGCGAACTGGCACTCACGCTCAACGGCCGCTCGTTCGAATACCTGCTTACCCGTTTCACCGAGCCCAACGAAATTTTTGGTCCGTTCGACATCCGCAAACTCCGTGAAGGCGAACTGGTAACCAACACCGAAGGCATGCTGCCCGAAGCCAATCTGATTTTTCTCGACGAGTTGCTTAACGCCAACAGTGCCATTCTGAACAGTATGCTTATGGTGCTCAACGAGCGCGTGTTCAGGCGCGGACGCGAGCGGCGCGATTTGCCTGTGCTCATGATTGTGGGCGCAAGCAACCACCTACCCGAAGACGAAGCCTTGCGCGCTTTGTTTGATCGTTTCTTGCTGCGCGTGCGCTGCGATTATGTGGATCCGCAACAGATGAATGAACTGCTGGATGCCGGCTGGGCCATTGAACAAAAGCAGCCACGCAAGCCGCGCCCGCAGCTTGATGCAGACGATGTGCTGTTTTTGCAGCAGCAACTTGCTAAGGTTGATCTGCAGCCGGTGCGCAGTGCATTTATCCAACTCATTACGCAACTGCGCAACGCGGGTGTGCCCGTGTCTGACCGCCGCGCGGTGAAACTGCAACGCCTCATTGCGGCCAGTGCGCTGCTTTGCCACCGCCGCACTGCACTTGTGAGCGATTTGTGGGTGATGCGCTACATCTGGGACACCAACGAGCAGCGCGAACTGATTGAAGGCATTGTAAAGGCCGTGGTGGAAAACGACCAGAGCGAAGCGGCACACCATCCGCGTGCAAAGCAGCACGAGCGGCCCGACCCCGAAGCGCTTTATGCCGAAGTGGTGCAACTGGCCGAACAATGGAACAATCCCGACACGAGCTTTTCGGAGCGCGCGGTGATTAAAGACCGCCTGCGTTTCCTCAACGGCCGCACGGCATGGATTGCCAACGAAGTGCAGCGCAATTATGTGCAGCAGCCGGTGGATGAATTGTGGCAGAAAATTATTCAGGCCAACTGATGAGACGCATTTACCACCTTGCCCAACACCGCAGCCATGAGCTTAGCGCTGTGCGCGTATTGCCGCAGCTAAAAGGCGCATTGCACAACGGCGTGTGGTGGATTGGCGACGAAGCCGAAGAAACCGATGTGCGTTTGCTGCACATTGGTTTTGACGCGCGGCTGGTGGTGGGGCGCGATCATTTACTTTTTCCCGAAGGGTACATTACGCCCGTGAGCCGTTTGCCTGAGCTTGACTGGAAGCCGCTGGGTGAGTTGTTTCCGATGGAGTTGCCCGTGTCGGCAATGGCGGGGCGGGTGAATGCGCGTGTGGAAGTAAAATTAGCAGCCAGCGAAGTGCCGAGGCAAAGCAGTGTGCTGCTCACCAATTTTTTTCTGTGGAAAGAGTATTGCGAAACGGCGCCGCAGATACGTCTTTCGCGTTTGTTTTTTGCGGCTTCGCAAAGTGGTGAAGTGCTGGTGGGCGGTGATATTCTTCCCGCACTGCCCGGCACCGAATACTGGGCACGCGGCCCATTGCTGCTGCCTGCTGGTTTTGATCTTGAGCTGCCTGCGCTGGAAAGTTTACTCATCAAAAAATTAGTGCCCGACAATGATGCACTGGTGTTGCTGCACCGCAACGGCAGCATGGAAACCGTGCCGAAGATTATGTGTGTGCCTGCTTCGCGCAGCGGAGTGCGGCGCATGAGTGAGAAAGGAGGGTGGTTGTGAGTGAGGTGATGAAAAAAGTTACAGCGGCTGATTATTTCGGTGCTTCGCAGCAGTGGTGCTGGCATTGGGCCGAAGGGTTGAATGTAATTGAGTGGAAAAATTATGAGACGCTTGTTTACCGCGAAGATCTTTTGGCGGTAATGAAAGAGATACAGATTTCGGGTTTGCCGCATATCAATACTTTGCTGTTTGTGCTGGCGGCCTGCCGGCTTTCGCCGGAGGAACTAAAGAACAAAGAAGAACTAATTGTAAATAGTATCAAATACTGGGGCGAACACGGACCGACTACTGATTTTGGTAAAAATCGGGTGAGGTTTGTCAACGATGCATTTGCGTTTCTGAAACACATTGCGCAGTTGCCCGAGAGCTACCGAAGCGGAAAAGCAAGGGCGCATTTGTTGCAGAGTTTGCCGGAGTTGTTTTTGTTCAATGCGAAGGAAGCGCAGCAGATTGTAATCGAATTTGAATCGGGGAGGGCTGATGAGCAAATTCTGGCAAATGATACGCATACGCTCGATGCGATAAAGTCCACGTTTGAAATACTTGCAGAGCTCTGCAAACGCATCACTTCGCCCAAGCATCTTGCACATATACTCGATACCGGACTTGCGCAGTTACCCCTGCCGTTGCAGGAACTCAGTCCCGAGCCGGTAAAAGACCTGCTGGGCAGTTTGCAACACGAACAGGAAACAGAAGGTATTGCCAGCCTCACGCAGGCTATTCTGAAAGTATTCCGCATTCCGCCGTTGAGTGTAAGCAACGATGATCAGCAGCTTGGCGGCGTATCAGACATCAGCAACCGGGGGCCGCTGCATCGTTTGCTGCTCAGCGAACTGGCCAACGACGACGATTTGCTCATGGCGCGTTTAGCCAACAATGAAGCCATGTACCTGCGCCGCGAATCGCCGCCCAATACACCCGAGCGGCGGCGCATCCTGCTTATTGATACTTCGCTGCCGCTCTGGGGTAAGCCGCGCGTGTTTGCCGTGGCGGCGGCATTAGCCTGTGCGCAGCAAAACAAACACATCAGCAGCACCGAGGCGGTTATGCTTGTCGGCACACGCAATGAGCCCGTGCCCCTGCATACTCCCGAAGGCGTGCGCAAAGCACTAACTCAACTGCAACCCGCTCTGCACAGCGGCGATGCATTGCTGCACATACTCCGTCAAACCAGCAAGGCCGACGAAGAATACATCCTCATCACCGCCGAACCCCTTCTACACGACCCCGATTTTCTGGCGCGGCTGCTGCCTGTGCAGGAAAAACTGGCCTACCTCATTGCTGTAAACCGCAACGGACGTTTTATACTTTACCGCTGCTCGGCATCCGGCCGCGAAGAACTTCTCGCCGCCGCCTTTGATCTCGACCAATTACTTTTTCCCGAAAGGAAAATCACGCATAATACGCCCGCATATTTCCCCAACACCCGCAAAAAGAAACGATCCAACCGCAGTTATCCCGAATACACCAAACAACTCCCGTCATTTTTTGAACAGGAAAAAATACCATTGCTGTTTGCCGCTAAAGGCTGTAAAATAAAGGCTCCTGATTTTTACTATGCCTCAGCTTATGGCATTGTAGTAATTAACGATAACCGCCGCATTCTTTTCTTTCCAAACACTACCGGTGTAGCTGGCTACGAACTGCATCCCTGCATGAATGAACACGACATGCCGCAGGGTAATTTTCATTTATGGCACTTTTCCGAACACGGTGAACTGGTGCTCGGCTATCACGATAAAGAAAATCAGGTATTCAGACTGCTTTTGTTTTCGCTTACCGGAAATGAAACGAAGGAACTTATTATTCCCGGATTTTACGGCAAACAGGTATGGATGTGTAAACAAGGTTTTGCCAATTGGGACGGAGGTATGGTTGAAGTATATGACGTACAATCGGGATCGGCCAGGCGAATGACTTATAACGATGCCCTGCACACCGAAACGCACGGCCATTTAACGGGAACCAGCAAAAAAGAGGTAAAGAAACGCATCAATCCCGGCTACAGCGCATTTGATACACAGTCGTTTTTTGCGCTTGGTGATCAGGGGCGTTTGTTTGCCGATCAGAAAGTACTGGTGTGTGAAAACGATAAGTTGTACTGGCGTGAAGCGCAGGGCTGGGACCGGCAGCAATACAACCGGGTAATGCTTTATGATAAAAAAATAGTATGTACGGCAAACCTGCAGCGCTTTGAAATTGCCCCGCTCCAAGTCTACAACCGCGCCGATACCGGTGTGGCCGAATGGCCCGATGGCAGTGTGATTATGCAGGATCACCGGGGCTTTATTCATTTCAGAAGTGCGAACAGAAGCATTCCTGATTTTTCAATCGTGAGTATTTCGGAAACCGACACAACGGTGTGGATTTCAAACGGCATGTATGCCGGTAATGCACTGTTTGTACCTCCGCAATATCGACATAAACGTATTGATGTGCGCGAATTTATGCGCACCTGTCTCGAACCATTTCTGCAAAACCTCCGCAACCGGTGAAACTGACCTTACATCCCGCTTCGCGTCCGGCAGGACCTGTGGCCGCTGCGTTTATCGGCAGTGCCGATCCGGCTGTGTGGCTGCGCGCGTTGAGCGGCTGGGGGCTTGATGCGGAAGAGGTGCGCGCGTATGTGGTGCCGCAATCGCTGCGCACGGCCGAGCAGCTGGGCCTGCTGGTGGTGTTTGGCAGCCGCGTGCCCGATGAAGCCGATATTGCTGCGCCCTACACCTGTGTGGCCGGTAAACTTTTTATTCCGTGTCAGGCCACACTCACACCCGCTTTTACGCCCGATGAACTTGCGCAGCGTTTGCTGTATCCGGTGCAGGTATTTCATCTATCGGCCGGGCTGGTTGGTTTTGAGCCTGCGGATGAATTTTCATTTGCACCCTTGCTACAATGCGCAATGCCAGCCGAAGGCAACTGGAACGAAGCACTTGCACCCGCACCGGAATTTCCGCCGCTGCAAAGTGTGGGCATGCCCCGCGCCAGTGCCGAAAATTTTATGCAGCAGGTGCAGCAGGAAATTGGAGCAAAGCCCCTGCGGCAGATTTTAAGCAACGAAGAACGCAGCCAGCAAACAGACGCACTGCAAACGCTAAGGCTTGGCCTGCTCGGGTTAGTTAACCGCATGCTGGGTGGTAAAAGCAAAGACAACAATACGGCCGCCGCATTTTTGGTAAAGCTGTTTACGTTTCTGGGCGTGGCTTATCTATCGGTGCTTAGTGTGGCCGGATTAATTGCTAACCGTCCGGGCTGGCGCGATGCGTTTTTGTGGATCATAGCCGCGCTGGGAGCCATGCTGGTATTGGGCATGGTTTCGTCTATGGAGGAGAAGGGTAAGGCGTGGAAAAGACTAAGCACAGGATTAGTAGTACTTTTTCTGATTGCTGCGGTGGTGCAATTTATCCACCTCATTATTCAAATTGTGGCTTATCAGAATCCGTCGGCACTTATTCTCCTTACGCTTGGTGCTGCTGTGGTGTTGCTTTATGTGTTGTATCGCAAAGTGGTGAACAGAAAAGAATCTTCGCTTTTTTCACTCACCTATCTGCATTCGCTCAATGCTGTAACCATCTGGTTTACCAGTCTGGTGTTGATTATCATGCTTACACAGGTGTTTGTGTATGGCGTAGTATTCAGTGAAACCTGGTTTTTGTTTGGTGTATCGGTTGCGGTAATGTTGCTGTATCCGAAAGTGGCCGAACAGTTGCAGCCCGGCGCTCAGTCTTCTACGCAGTATGCTGCGGCACAGCCTTCGGGCAGCAGCACTGATTTTCCGTGGCACATGGCTTTGCTTTGGGCGGGTGGAATTGCACTGGTGCTTTTGCTGGTGTTTAATGTGATTTCGTTTGCCACACTTTGGAAAATGGCGTTGTGGACAGGCGGAATATTGCTCGCGTTTCATCTTATTGGCCGGTTGCGGCGCAATATGGCTGCGCGCCCGGGGCAAGCCGCAGCAGCAAAGCCGCAGGATGGAAGTGCCGATTTTGGCATGTATATTTTGCTTGGGCTGATTGTGGTGGGCGGTATTCTTGCCGTGATATTATTGCTGCGAAGCGGTGTGGTAAGCATGGGCATTATGCCCGTGCTGCTGATTGCATTTTTTGTAATCCGCCTGTTGATGCACGGTGTGATAGAAAACAGGCGAAACCGGACATCTGCGCCACAACCTGCTCGTGCTGTGCGGCATTCGTGGCTTTCGCGGTTTATGAACTGGCTGCGCGGTGGTAATGCTCGGAATGCTGCGGCGGCATCGGGTGCGCAAACGGCAACGGGTGTAACAGCACAACGTGGCTGGTTTAGCCGTTGGCGGCAGCGTGTGCGCGAGCGGGTGCAGCGCAGTCTGGAAGAGTTGCAGAAGCGCCGCGAATCGGAGCTCGACCGCTTAGTGCGCATGATGGACGAAAACCCTAACGAAGGCTTGCAATATGCCGTGCCGCTTAACAGCGATTACTTAGGGCGCGGCGGCGACAACGGCTGGGACAGTCTCTCGCGCGGGCTGCCTGATTTTAGTTTGGGCGGCCTCGGAAGTGGCGGCGGTGGTTCGTTTACCTCGCCCGAGCATTACCAGAAACTCCGCGAACGTTACCTCAAACAGGCCAACCTGCTGCTCGAAAAAGGCGATTACCGCAAAGCCGCATACGTGTATGCACACCTGCTCGGCGATTTGCACAGCGCGGCCAGCGTGCTCGAACAAGGCCGCTATTTCCGCGAAGCTGCTGCATTGTATAAAGACCATATCAAAAACCATTTGCTGGCCGCGCAGTGCCTCGAAAAAGGCGGACTGCTGGCCGAAGCCGCCGAAGAATACCGCGAACTGAAGCAGCACGAAAAAGCCGGCGACCTTTACCGCATACTTGCGCACGAAGAAAAAGCCCAACACATGTATCAGCTTTGCGTAGAGCAGGCGCTGGCTCAGCAAAATTTCCTCGAAGCGGCCCGCCTGCAACACGACAAGCAGCACCTCACAGCCGCCGCCGAAGAGTCGCTGCTGCTGGGCTGGAACAGCATGCACCCGCAGGAAAACTGCCTGCACCGCTACATTGCCCTGCGCACCGAGCAGCACGAAAGTGCCGCGCACACTGCGCAGAGGCTTTACATGGCCGGACTTAAAGTGAAGCAGGAACAGATTTTCCTCTACCAGCTCAGGCTTATTTACCAGCATACCGCGCCTGAAAGCAATGATGCCGTGCTTGCCCAGCAATTGGCGCTGCGCCTCATCAGCGCACAGGCGCAAAACGGCAAGCACGCCGCACTAAACCAGCTTCAGCATTTCACCCACAGCGACAGCCTCGTGCAGGCCGATGCAAGCCGCTACATTGTCCAGAACCGCGTACACACGCCGCAGCCCGCCGTATTGCCCGAAATACAACGTATCAATCTCCCCGAAGGCGTATTGTGGCGCAAACTCATTTCCGGCAGTCGCTACTGGGTGGCACTAGGCGAAGCCGCGCAGAAACTAAGTATGGTGCGCATCAGCGCCTCCGGCCAGACCGAGCAGTTTAACTGGACCGCCCCGTTTACCGAAGCCGAAAATCTCGAAATACAACATCATCCGCTACTGCCTGATGTGATACAGCTCCGCAACCTCCAGACCATGCAGGTACTTTGCAACGGCTACATGGCAGCCACCTCGCCGCATCCGGCTGCGCTGGCAGCCGTATTTTTCGATTACCTGCCCGAAAGGCTGTTGGCATATTCGGCCGGCGAACACGAAAATTCCTGCTGGGTGGTGCTCTATCATCCCCAGCTTTCGCTGCAATACTGGGAACAGGGCAAACTTCTCAAACAACTCGATCTGCACTTCGAATACGCCCCGCCCGAAGCACTTACCGAAGGCAGCCAGTTTGCCTCTTACGGCTATTATGCCGATGGATTTTTTTATTGCAATTACCTCAATTATCACCTCAAAATAAACACCACCAACGCACTTACCGATTTTATTGAATTGCCCGATGCAGCCTACAACCTGCAGTTTTCGGCCTATCACAGCAACCCGATGTTCTACATGGCCGGCTACCATGATATTTTTGTGGTGCAGCCCGGCACGCAAAAAGTATGGCGCAAAATACTGGGCGAGTTTGTGAGCGAAATCACTTTCATCAGCTACAAACACATCGCTTATTACCGAGAAGGCCAGTTGGTGGTGTGCGAACTGGCCGAAAACGGCCAAATGCCCGTGGTTTATCGCCGCCCCGTGGGTAAGGAGCTTATCTGCCTCAGTGCCGCCGGACGAAACAAAATAGCCTGGCTCGAAAACGGCGGTATCCTCCACATACTTGATGTGCCGCTGGCTTTGTAAACCGATGCCCAACCAACAGGGCTTTTCACTATTTTTGCTCTCCTTAATCTAAATCTGATGTATCAAATCAAATTCGGCACCGACGGCTGGCGTGCCATTATAGCGAAAGAGTTTACCGTTGAAAACGTTGCCCGTGTTACCGAAGGCACTGTAAAATGGCTCAAAAAAAACAAACCCAATGCATCGGTTGTGGTTGGCCACGACTGCCGTTTTGCTGGCGAATTATTTGCTGAAACAACCGCCAAAGTGTTTTTACACAACGGCATCAAAGTATATCTCTCCAAAGGCTTTGTCAGTACGCCAATGGTATCACTCGGTACGCGCAACTATGGTGCTGATTTGGGCATTATTGTTACCGCCAGCCACAATCCGCCGTCGTACAATGGCTATAAGCTCAAAGCAGCCTACGGCGGGCCGCTTACACCCGAGCATATTGCCGAAATTGAGCCGCTGATTCCGGAAGTTTCTGAAACGCCGCTCGACAGCCTCAAACTGGCTGATTTCGAGGCTTCGGGATTGCTGCAGATTGTTCCGCTCGAAGACGATTATATCCGCCACGTAGAAGCCAATTTTGACCTCGATGCAATTCGTAATTCAGGTCTCAATCTGGCTTACGATGCGATGTACGGAGCAGGACAAAATGTTATCCGCCGTCTTTTCCCGGATGCTACGCTGCTGCATTGTGAGAACAATCCATCGTTCGACGGACAGGCACCTGAGCCCATTCTGCGCAATCTGAAAGAGTTTGCCGATGTTATCCGCACAGCAGGTGATATTGACGTAGGATTAGCCACCGACGGCGATGCCGACCGTATTGGACTGTTCGACAGTAAAGGTCATTTTGTTGATTCGCATCATATTATTTTGCTGCTCATCCATTATCTCGTTAAGTACAAAGGCCAAACTGGTAAGGTGTGTACAGCGTTCAGCACAACGGTGAAGATCAAAAATATGTGCGAGCATTATGGTCTGCCGCTTGAAGTGGTGAAAATCGGCTTCAAATACATCTGCGGCATCATGGTGAAAGAAGATGTGCTTGTTGGTGGCGAGGAGTCTGGCGGCATTGCTATCAAGGGTCATATTCCTGAGCGCGACGGCATCTGGATGGGGCTTGTGATCTGGGAATTTATGGCCAAGAGCGGAAAATCGCTCAACGAACTTATTGAAGAAGTGTATGCCATTACCGGAACTTTCGCATTCGAGCGTATTGATTTGCATCTCGAAGAAGCCGATAAAAACCGCATTGTAGAAAATTGCAAAAATGGTGTTTACACCGCCTTCGGCGACTACAAAGTTTCGCGCATGGATGATCTCGACGGCTGGAAGTTTTTCTTTGATGAAAACCGTTGGGTGATGATCCGCGCATCAGGTACAGAGCCTGTATTACGCACGTATGCAGAAGCAGCAACCAGCAAAGATGCCTTTGCAATTCTGGAGGCTGTGCATAAGACTTTGTTGGGGTAACTACACTTGTCTCGTCTCGACTGCCGCTCGACGTGACAAGAGCGTTTTATTTCGACGTGACAAGAGCGTTTTATTTCGACGTGATAAGTGCATTTTTATTTCGACGTGATAAGTGCATTTTTATTTCGATGTGACAAGTGCATTTCGCGTAACAAGGGCATTTAGTTTCAAAGACATTTTTAAAAGCATTTGTTGGTTTCAGCAAAGCTCAACCAACACAAGCATTGTAATTAGCCCTTGTCATATCTCGACTGCCGCTCGATATGACAAGGGCATTTTTATTTCGATATGACAAGGGCATTTTTATTTCGACGTGACAAGAGCATTTTTATTTCGATGTGACAAGAGCATTTTTATTTCGATGTGACAAGTGCATTATTATTTCGACGTGACAAGGGCATTTTTATTTCGATGTGACAAGTGCATTTCGCGTAACAAGGGCATTTAGTTTCAAAGACATTTTTAAAAGCATTTGTTGGTTTCAGCAAAGCTCAACCAACAAAAGCATTGTAATTAGCCCTTGTCAGGTCGAGCGGCAGTCGAGACCAGACAAGGGAAAATTTCAACAGCTTTACTTTACATAATAGTTTGCTTGTATCTTGTGGTTACATAAACCCACTACACAATGCAACCTATAAGAATCCTTGCTCTCGACGGAGGCGGAATGCGTGGTATCATTCCCGCCCGTTATCTTCAGCTTCTTGAAAACCGTTTGAATGAACAGCGTAAAGCCAAAGGGCTTCCGATAAAGCCGCTTTACAGTTATTTTGATCTTATTGCAGGTACATCAACCGGCGGACTGATTAGCGCGGCACTTACAGTTCCTGATTCTGCAAAACCAGATCAGCCCAAATTCAACCTTCAGCAGGTTATAGATATTTACCTGAAAGACGGTGAGCGCATTTTCCCAAAACCCGGAGTTTGGCGAAAGATCAAAGGGTATGTACTTGGCGGAGAAACATTGTATTCGCCCGATGGCATCGAAGCTGTTTTGCACGAGCGGATGGGCGATGTGCGCATGAAAAATACCCTGCGGCCGTTGCTCATTTGCAGCTATGATATTTTCAACAACGAACCGCGCTTCTTCAAAAGCCGCGAAGCATTGGACACCGAAGCCGAAAACTTTACACTTTTTCATGCCTGCCGCTCTACATCGGCCGGGCCTACTTACTTTCCGCCGTGCAACTTTAAGCATGCAGGCAAAGAGTACAACTGCATCGACGGCGGCGTGTTCATCAACAACCCCAGCATTGGTGCTCTGGCCGAAGTTATCCGCCATCCGCGGTTCTACATTGGCGACCGGCGGATGGATGAAAACCTCAGTAATGTTCACGTTCTCTCGGTTGGCACCGGCCGCTACAATGGACAATTGTCAATCAGAGAATCCGAACGCATGAGTGCAGTGAAATGGATTCAGCCCCTGCTCGATATCATGATGTATGGTGTAAACCAAACCACCGATTACGTGCAGAAACAAGTGCTGATTGAGAAAACCAATTACCTCCGGTTTAATGTGGAAGTGAAAAATGAAAAGTACTCAGCTATGGATAATGCTGCGCCTGATGCATTGAATTATTGGGATGGTTTAGCAAAAACAGAATTTGCCGCAAAAGTTGCTGACCTCGATCAGTTTCTTACTGCAAGCGGAATGAATATGGAGTAGTGTTTTGCCGGGAAGTAAAGACGCGATCAATTAGATCAATTCAAATTCGGGTCTTCCGGAAATCCGGCCATTACTGTAGAATTTCCAATCAGATTATTATTAGAGATACTTTTTATCATTACAATCCGGAAGTATTATTTGAGTTTCTTTAGTGTATTATGGTACACTAAAGATTTCATTTGAGTAATAGCAATTGTATTAAGTTGCTTCAATCGCTCGTGAGCAGGTAATCCTTGTTGAATAAAAACAGCATTAAGACTTTCCAAATTCGAAAGAACAACTAATTGTTCGATAGCTGCGGCATCTCTGATATTACCATTTACTTTTGGATTTGCATCTCTCCATTGTTTGGCCGTAATACCAAACAACGCTACATTTAACAGATCAGCTTCGCCTGCATACACGTAATTAATTTGTTCTTTTGTTAGAGTTGATGGTATCAGATTTTCTTTAATTGCGTCTGTATGAATATGATAATTTATTTTAGTTAAAGTACGTTGGAGATTCCATTCGAGCTGTAATCTTTGATTTTCATCCGTTTTAAGACGCTGAAACTCTTTCAGAAGAAACAGCTTAAACTCGATAGATATCCAGGAGGCAAATTCTAAGGCAATATCTTTATGTGCAAATGTACCTCCGTATCTCCCTGATTTTGATGTAATTCCAATTGCATTTGTTGTTTCTATCCATTTTTTGGGAGTCATTACAAAACTATTTAAACCGGCTTGTTTTTTAAACCCGTCGAATTCGACGGGTTTAAAATCTGGATTGTAAAGAATCTCCCAGAAACCCAATAATTCAATTGTATTACGGTTTCGCATCCAGTTTTTTATGATGTCGTCAATATGAGCCGGATCTTTATAGCGGGCAATATCTGTTAGCGATATGTAATCATTTTCATTAGAATTAATTACTGCAATTTCAGCACCTTTTACCTGAATAGTTGTGTTTCTTGCCATTTTAAATTGAGTATAAAAGAGTATGAAATTGTTTCACTCTTAGTTATTGAAATGTATGTTTGTTAAATCAATCAGGCTCAAGCCATATTAAATAATTTTTTAGCAACAATTTGTATGGATTTTATTGGGAAAGTACAATAGAATAAACTCATATAAAATTACAA
Organism: Bacteroidota bacterium; assembly: GCA_046335555.1. Classification (GTDB taxonomy): domain Bacteria; phylum Bacteroidota; class Bacteroidia; order Palsa-965; family Palsa-965. Next base: position 46,913 of record JBKDHA010000129.1, on the reverse strand, counting down.
TCAAATAAGGCTGATTGTACGGTGTGATTGCAGAATATCTAAATAATAGTTTTGTTTAATTATGAGTAAAGTACTCATTGCTTAAAGTAAACTAAAGTCAAGTACTATTCAATTCAAATTCGGGTCTTCCGGAAATCCGGCCATTACACCGTGATCGGTACTGATGCTGCGCATTGCGCGACTCCAATGCTGCAGCGGATCATCATCAAAAATAAGTTTGTGCGTAGCTCTTGCTACATACCATGAACGCTCTTCAAGTTCGCGGTTTAATTGTTTGGGTTCCCAGCCTGAGTAGCCAATAAAAAAACGTATCTGATCGGCAGTGAGCATACCGGCAGCAAGCATATCTTTTACCTGATCAAAATTGCCGAGCCACCAGAGATTTCTTCCAATAGAAATACTGCCTTCAAGCTGTTCGCCGAGTGTGTGTACATAGTACAATTGATCGCGCTGCACAGGACCGCCGAAAAGAACTGCTTCATTATACTCAGGAAAATCGTCGATGACTTCGTGCAATCGCAGTTCTAACGGCTTATTGAGGATAAAACCGAGTGTGCCTTTTTCGTTGTGCTCGGCAATTAACACTACGGAACGGCGAAAATAATCATCGCCCGAAAACGGGTCAGAAACCAGCAGGCGGCCGGGCTCGGGTGTTAGCGTATTGTCGGGAAACAATTTCACAGCCGAAAAATAGCCAAAACACGTTCCGATCTGTGTTCATAAATGATCATCTTTTCAACAAAACCGACGATTATCAGTTTATTGAATATCCGGTTAACAAAGCAGTAATGCAGAACTCACGTACTTTTACACCGGCAACAATTATTGATATGGAAAATCTTCGCGATTACATCAATCAGCTCCGGCACGATTTCTCGAAACTCACGCTCGATGAAACCATGGTGAGCAACAACCCCGTGCAGCAATTTGAAACCTGGTTCAAAGCTGCGGTTGAAGCGAAGGTAAATGAACCCAATGCCATGTCGGTAGCTACTGTTAATGCTGCCGGGCGACCAGCATCGCGCATTGTGCTGCTGCGGAATTTTGATGAAAAAGGTTTAGTGTTTTACACCAATTACAACAGCCGGAAAGGTCACGAAATTGCCGCCAATCCTCATGCGGCTTTGTTGTTTTTCTGGCCCGAATTAGAACGGCAGGTGCGCATAGAAGGCAAGCTTGTGCTACAAACGGCTGCCGATTCCGACAGTTACTTTGCAAGCCGTCCGCGCAGCAGCAGGCTGGGGGCGTGGACATCGCCGCAGAGCAGTAAGATTGATAACCGCGCTGTGCTCGACAAAGAACTTGCGGCGATCACCAAACGTTTTGAAAACACGGATGTGCCGCGTCCCGAATGGTGGGGCGGTTATTTACTGCAGCCCGATTACTTTGAGTTTTGGCAAGGCCGCGAAAGCCGCCTGCACGACCGCATTGTTTATGAAAAAGAAGCGACTGGAAATTGGTTGAGGTCACGCCTCGCTCCCTGAGTTTTGCTCCTGAAGTTTCAGAAATTCCTTTTCCAGCAATTCAGGTTCGCGTACCGATTGTTTTACCCATGTGAGAAGAATATCGCTTTTTTCTTCTTCGGTAAGTTCCCAGTTCAGGTCTTCAGTTAGTTTTTGTTTGATTTCGTACAAACAAATTGCAGCGGAAACGGAGATGTTGAAACTCTCTGTAAAGCCATACATCGGAATCTTAACAAATTCATCAGCTTCACGGCGCACTTCATCTGATATACCTTCGATTTCGGTACCGAAGAACAATGCAATTTTTCCTTTGCGAACATCCAGATCATAAATGAACTGATCTTTTTCGTGCGGCGTTGTAGCTACAATGCGGTAACCCTGACTGCGCAAATGTTGTATGCAGCCAAGTGTATTGTTTTCGTTTTGGTTGTGGTAATGAATGGTGAGCCACTTCTCTGCACCTTTGGCTACCTCGGCGCTTGGACGGTACTTGTTACGGTTTTCGATAACATGCACATCCTGAATGCCAAAACACTCGGCGCTGCGCAACACTGCACTGGCGTTGTGAGTTTGGTAAATATCTTCAACGGCAACAGTTACATAACGTGTGCGGTTAAGAATGTAATTCTCAAATTTTTCTCGCCGCTGTTCGCTGATAAAACCAACCAGATATTCGTACAGTGCTTTGTTGTAATTCTGCATATCAGGTAAATCAGATTTTTTTCTGCGAACGCGCCATGAGGTGACACATGCGCTGCAATAAACGCGCTCCTACGTTTGCGTCCCATTCATTCAAACCGTTCGGGTCGGGTGCAACTTCGTTCAGATCAAGGCCGATAATTGTGCGGCCGCTTTCCACTACTTTTTGCATGAGATAAACGGCTTGCTCAAACTCAAAACCGCCCGCAACAGGAGTTCCTGTATTGGGGCAAAGTTTCGGATCGAGTCCGTCGATATCGAAACTGATATAAACTTTATCAGGAAGTTCGTTTACAATGATTTCGCATTGATCGTTCCAGCCGCGGCCGTTGAAAGCTGCCTGTTTGAGATCACGGTCATAAAACGTTACCACACGGCCATTTGAGTTGGCTGATAATTCTGCTTCCTGCTGACAATAATCGCGAATGCCCACTTGTACTAACTTGCTGATTTGCGGAATTGTCAGCGCATTATACATGATAGAGGCGTGTGAGTAGGTGAAGCCTTCGTAAGCAATGCGTAAATCTGCGTGAGCATCAATTTGCAGGATTGCGTAGTTGCTGTTGCGTGCAGCCAGTGCCTCAAAAAATCCGAAAGGTGTGCTGTGATCGCCACCAAGCAGTGCCACGCATTTTCCTTTATCGAGCCAGTGTCCGGTGCGGTCGTTAACGTGTCCGTTCAGTTCAACGCAGGCGGCATTTACTTCATTGAGAATGGCACTAAGTTCTGGATCGTTTTCAGTATCCTCGCCATTAATTACAGCATCAATATATTTCTTTGCTTTTCCGCGAAGCTCCTCTGATTTGTTTTTAACTCGCTGCGGCAATTCATCGAGCGCAATGCCCGATTTCCAGGCATCTTTTACATAAGGATCAAACAAATCAACTTGAAAAGAGGCTTCAAAAACAGCTTCAGGTCCGCTGGCTGTTCCGTCGCTATATGAAACGGTTACATCCCAGGGAACGGGCACAACAACGGTATCTGCTTCATCGCAGGTAAACGGGAGTCCGTAGATTGAACTGTTAGGATCGCCCGGGCTGTTGGGGTCGAAAGCGGCAATTTTTTCGGCTTTGGTCATGGCTGATTTGGTAATTCGGCCACAAAGCTACGAAAGGATAACACGTAAAAGAAAAACGGCTGCCTGAACAAACAGACAACCGTTGAAGATCTGATAAAAATATATTGAGTTGCCCTAACAGGCTCTTAGTTCAGTTTTTTATTAAGGTCTGTACCGGCTTTAAATTTGGCTACTTTTTTAGCGGCAATCTTAATTGCTTTTCCGGTCTGGGGATTACGGCCGGTGCGGGCTGCGCGTTTTGCAACAGAGAAAGATCCGAAGCCAACAAGACTTACACGGTCACCTTTTGTAAGTGATTTGGTAACTGCTTCAACCATTGCATCGAGTGCACGGCCGGCATCAGCTTTAGAAAGTTTGGAGGAGGTGGCTATTGCTTCAATCAGTTCAGCTTTGTTCATGACGGTGTGTTTTGGTTTTTTGTGGGATAAATGAACATTACAAAGCTATCCGATCTGTTCAGATATACAAGCCTTTACACAAAAACCTTCCGTTTGCCACTCAAAATAGAGTGCAAAAAGAAAGCGGCAGGATTGCTCCTGCCGCTTTGTAAGCTTGCTGAGTAACAAGGATTACTTGTTAGCTTGCTTAGCAAGATCAGCACCGGCTTTGAATTTCACTACTTTTTTAGCAGCGATTTTGATAGCCTTGCCGGTTTGCGGGTTACGGCCTGTGCGTGCAGCACGCTTGGTGATTGAAAAAGTACCGAAGCCAACGAGGCTAACGCGGTCACCTTTTTTCATTGCTTTGGTTACTGCGGTTGTCAATGCGTCGAGTGCACGGCCAGCATCAGCTTTAGACAATTTTGAATCTGCTGCGATAGCGTCGATCAGTTCTGCTTTGTTCATGTTGTTTAGGTTTTGTTTTGGTAAGACGTTTGTTACTGAACGGGGCAAAAATAATCGCCGTCCCTTACTGTGCAAGTGTTCTCAGTCATAAAACCCCGGATTTGTTGATAAATAGGGGTGTTTGTTAATAAGTGTTGCCAATAAGCTTTGCTGTTGCGGGTTTCGGACGGATGAAAGTCGGAAACAGCCTTGTGCTGCCAGATTGCGACTTTTGCCCCTTTGCAGACTATATCAGTTGTGAAAGAGGAGGATGATTAGTCCTATTTAAAGCAGGCATTTTCCGGTAAACGATAGCCGCGCATAAAGTCAGTTGCCGGCATTCTCTTCTTGCCTGCTGCCTGCAGTTCCTTTATAATGATATATCCGCCCTTTACAGCCACTTTTAGCACACTGCCCGAATATTCTGCCATTCCGTGCTGCTGCGTATGCGAGACGGGCTCAAAATGCGCTTTGTAGATTTTCATTCCGAGCGGCGCTGTGCCTTCGGTATGCAGTTCTGTCCACGCTGCCGGGTAAGGACTAAGCCCGCGGATCAGGTTAATAATGGTTTGCGGAGCAGCTTCCCAGTTGATATGTGCATCTTCTCTGAAAAGCTTGGGAGCATCGGGCAAAATTTCACCCGGCTGTATATATTGTTGCTGCGGGGTTTCCGGGCAATTGCCTTCGGCGGCTGCATTTACTGTTTTCAGCACCAATTCAGCTCCGACTTGCATGAGTTTATCGTGCAGTTCGCCGGCTGTTTCGGTTTCACCAATTTGCACAGCATGGCGGAAGGCAATGTTGCCGGTATCAATTTCATGCTGCAGAAAAAATGTGGTAACTCCCGTTTCGGTATCACCATTCATTATGGCCCTGTTAATTGGCGCTGCTCCCCGATACCGCGGAAGCAAAGAGGCATGAAGGTTGAATGTACCCATGCGCGGCATACTCCAGACAACTTCGGGCAGCATGCGGAAAGCAACTACAATCTGCAGATCTGCATTCAGTGCTTTGAGTTCGGCAAGAAATTCCGGGTTCTTCAGTTTCTCCGGTTGCAGGATAGTAAGATTGCGGCTCAGTGCAAAAGCTTTCACTTCACTGTGCTGCACTTGCTGTCCGCGTCCGGCCGGCCTGTCGGGTGCTGTTATTACACCTGCAATAGTACATCCGGCGTCAAGCAGCATTTTGAGTGGCTCTACCGCAAATCCCGGTGTGCCCATATAAACGATTCGAAGCTGCCGTGCTTTTTCTGTTGCAATCACGTATTTGAAAATACTAAGTGTGGTTATCTTTTTTTGATGTCGATTACCTTAACAGTTTCACCGGCCATGCAAATGCTGATGCGCTCTTCTTTTGTGTATTTCAGCCAAACAGGCAAGCTGTCTTTCTGAAATTCACTGAAAAGAAAATCAGGTTCCATTTTCTTGTCATCATCTGTCGGATCATCATTATCAAGACGCAGCATCCAACGGCATCCGTCGAGTTCGTAGTCAACAACAATTGCTTTTACATAGCCTTGTGCGGCATAGTCAACAGTTGCTGAAGTGTCTTTTTTCTTCAGGAAACAGCCTGCCACCAAAATAGGGAGAAGCAGAAGGAGCAGAAGATGATTATGTTTGTACATGGGTCAAATTTTTGCCAAAAATACATGAATCGCAGCAAACTCAATCTTATAATCGGTCCGTTGCTTGCTCTGCTTATCATTGCATTTGCAGATTTATCACCCGGAAACCCCGAAGCCACCCGCATGACGGCCGTTGTAGCGTGGATGGCCTGGTGGTGGATGACCGAGCCGGTGCATTTGGGCGTTACCGCTTTGCTGCCGATAGTTCTGATGCCGCTGCTTGGTATTGCCGGTGTAAAGCCAGTTGCACAGAGCTATATGGATGATATTATTTTTCTGTTCATCGGTGGGTTTTTACTGGCATTTGCGGTTGAACGCTGGCACCTGCATCGCCGTATTGCTGTCCGCATTTTATTGGCTGTAGGTGCAAAACCTGCCAATATTTTATTTGGTGTAATGTTAACCGCATTCCTTTTTTCGATGTGGATTTCAAACACGGCAACTGTAATGATGCTGCTTTCTGCGGTGCTGGCTTTGCTGCATCAGGTTGAATCATTTATCGAAAATGAAAAAGAGCGACAAAACTTTTCAGCTGCTTTGCTTATTGGCCTTGCGTATTCGGCAACGATAGGCGGAATGGCAACATTGGTAGGAACTCCAACCAATATGATTTTTTATAGTCGTTATCTCAAAGAATTTCCGGATGCCAACGATATGAATTTTTTAAGCTGGATGGCCTGGGGATTGCCTGTTGCAATTTGTTTGCTGCTTGCCGTTTATTTTATTCTCCGATTCTGGTTTGTCCCTAAAAAACTTACACTCGATATTGAGCGAACCTATTTCCGTGATGTGTTGCGTGAATTAGGTAAACCATCGTATGAGGAGAAAGTAATTGGCGGCATTTTCGGTTTAACTGTTTTGCTTTGGTTTTTCAGAAGCGATATTGATTTTGGAAGCTGGACACTTCATGGCTGGGCTTCAATGTTTGGGAAAAATGCGATGTTTATGCAGGATGCCTTACCGGCCGTTTTGGCTGCACTGCTGTTGTTTGTTTGGCCATCGAAAAAAGAGAAAGGAAATAATTTACTGAACTGGAAAGAGGCCGAAAAAATTCCGTTTGATGTTATTTTGCTTTTCGGAAGTGGTTTTGCACTTTCATTAGGCTTTCAGGAATCCGGTTTAAATGATTGGCTCAAGCTGCAGTTTACAGGTTTACAGGGGTTGCCGTTTCCGGTTGTTATTTTCGGGATGTGTGTGGCGATAACCATCATCAGTGAATTTGCGTCTAATGTAGCCTGTATTCAGCTCATACTTCCGCTGCTCCTGGCTATGGCCGAACCGCTTGGTGTTGAGCCGCTCGAATTATTGATTCCGGCAACGCTGGCTTCCTCACTTGGTTTTATGTTGCCTGTTGCCACTGCGCCCAATACAATTGTTTTCAGCAGCCGGCGCATACGGGCTAAGGATATGTACAAAGCCGGCTGGATGGCTGATTTGGCAGGTATTGTATTTATTACACTGATTTCTGCGATTGTTTATGCCTTAAAATAAGAGCCGGAACAGCACCTGCTCCGGCTCTTATCAGAATGTAAAACTGCTAATGTGAAATCACTACTTTTTGCTCAAGCAATGTTCTGTTGGCAGTGCGGATGATGCAGAGGTAAATTCCCTCCGGCAAATCACTGACATTTTGTGTAATGCGTCCGCTCTGATTTCCCAATGACTCAGTACGCACAATTCGGCCGGTCATGTCGATAAGAACAAGCTCGGCTGTTTCATTTTCACTGAGTCCAATTTCGGTAATCAGTTCATTGTTTGCAGGATTAGGATAAAGCAATGTTTGCGTAACAATATCCGCAGTTCCTGCAAGGCGGTTCGGGTTTGTGCACTCATTGAGGGCTGTTACAGCCTGTGCAGTATTTACCTGTGTTGTTAAAGTTGGTGAAATTAATGCTTCAAAGAAGTTGCAGGCAAAGGGCACGGGTGAATAGCTGAAGTTAGTGTAAGCGAAATTTAGAGGGCAGGTGCCAATACCCAGGTTGTTTGCAGTAACTACCCAATTGTAGAATGTATTTGCAGGAGAACCAAGCCAAGCCACAGTACGCTGATGACGGCCACACATAATTGTTGGAAGTGCTGCTACTGAACCAAGTGAAATGTCGTTTAGTTCCTCAGCACCTGCTGCAGGCGGCTGTCCGTAAATTCTGTATGCTACCGGTGCATAAGCTGTTGTAACCGATACAAGAAACCCGTTTATATTGGCAAGTGCATCAGTTTGACGACCTACCAGCATATATTGTCCGTTGATAAATGCCATACGGCGGGAAATATTATCACCCGGTACATTGCAGGGGAAAATTGTTGATGCAGCTCCCCCAACTGCAAGGGCTGCAAAGAACGGAATATTGGGTGTTCCTGCAATATATCCGCCAATTGTAAACTCTGCAGCGGCTGGGTTGCGCAGCAGATCTGTGGCTACTTCGCGTCTGCCCGGATCACCAAATAAGCGGATGTAAACAAGAGCTCCGGCAGTGGTTACCCGCACTACCATAATCTGAATATCACCACTAGCAAGATTGCGGCTTTGACCTAAGCAAACATAATTGTTAAGGCCGGTATCATGAATTACGGTAACCGGTGTATCGTCACCCTGACAACCATCGAAATAGCGGTCGAAAATAATTGCACCTGTGTTTGCATTTACAACAACAAGATGAATCTGATTGGTGCCCTGTGTAAAGGTTTGCGTGAGACACAGAAAGCGCTGTAGTGTTGCATCATAAGCAACAGAAGCTCCGCGCAGCGTACCAATTTCTCTTTTCCAGAGAAAATTGCCATTCACATCTGTTTTAATCAATACCGTTTGCGCTGGAGCTGCATTGGTATAGCACAGCAACCCGAATCCGTGAACGGCGGTTGTGGTTGCTTCAACTACACTTACCGCTTCGCAAACACTTCCTGCGGGTGCTGCATTGAGCCGAAAGAAGCGATGAAATACGGCCACTCCTGCATTATTGTACTTGGCAATAAATGCCGACGGAACGTTAGCTGCAGTAAATGCTGCACCACCTACAACCATTCCAATTGGTGCGGTTGGTGAAGCTGTCTGAATAATTTCATTTCCGGTGCCCCGATCATTTAAGCCGGCACCGTTGAAATGATAATAATTCTGTACCTGTGCCTGAACATTTGCGCTAAGAAATAGCGCTGCCAGACCGACTGTTGTCAGTAATTTGGTTTTCATGGGTGTGTGATTTAATGAGTAGTAGTTAATGATCGTATTAGTTAACAATCATTAATTCAGTTGACTATTTGTTTAATTCTGATCAGATATTTGGCAATATAGTTCTGTAATTATTCAAATGTCAAGTAATAAATATGAACAGAAATAGTTATCGAGTAATTTTTACTTGTAGTGTGGCTTATCAGGCAGAATTGGGGAATGGCGAAAGATTTTCGGATTAACTATTAAAATAAAAAATGGAATCTATGGTTTGACACAGATTCCATTTTATAGAATTTTTACAAAACTGATTATTCTACATGCAGCACCAAACCTTTTAAATATTCACCTTCCGGATGAAATATGTTAACCGGATGATCGGCCGGTTGAGTAAGGTGGTGTAATATGCGAACCGTGCGGCCTGTAGTAATTGCGGCAGCCATAACCGTGCTCGCAAAAAGATTACGATCAACAACCTGAGAACACGAGAAGGTAAAAATGATTCCGCCCGGTTTTATTTTCCGGATCGCTTCTGCATTCAGTCGTTTGTAACCCATCACTGCATTATGCTTTACATTGATATGTTTCGCAAATGCAGGCGGATCCAGAATAATCAGATCGTAAATATTGTCTTTGTCTTTCAGAAACTCAAAAGTATCCATGGCTACAGCTTCGTGGTTACTCAGGTTGTTGAGTTCCATGTTGCGTGTAGTAAGCTCAATAGCTTTTTTGGATGCGTCAACGCTGTGTACCAATGTTGCTCCGGCCTTTCCGGCATAAACCGAAAACCCGCCGGTGTAGCAGAAGGTATTGAGTACAGCTCTTCCGGCCGAGTAACGCGCCACCAATGCCCGGTTATCGCGCTGGTCGATAAAAAAGCCGGTCTTTTGTCCGCTTTCCCAGTCAACCTGAAACAAGTGTCCGTTTTCAAGTGCTTCTGTGCTTCCGGTGCTTTCACCAAACAGGTAGCCGTTTGTGGCCGGATAGTTTTCGTGACGGTGCAGCGATTCGGCACTCTTGTCATAAATAGTTTTGAGTTCGCTGCCCATTACATCGCGAAGCGCTGCACAAATTGCTTCACGTTCGCGGTGCATGCCTATGCTGTGCGCCTGAAGCACGGCGGTTCCGTTGTAGTAATCGATGATAAGTCCGGGCAATCCGTCGCCTTCGGCATATACGAGGCGGCACACATTGGTATCAGCGCGACCCAGCAAACCGGTGTGGCGGCGGAATTCAACCGCATTCCGAATTTTCTGCTGCCAGAAATCATCACCCAGTTCACCTTCGCTGAAACTGAGCATGCGCACAGCAATTGAACCTTCCTGATAATGCCCCGTGCCGAGATATTCGTCGTGGTTGGAATATACATCCACCAAATCGCCGTCGAATACCGGGCCTTTAATTTTTTTGATGGCTCCTGAGAATACCCAGGGATGAAACCGGCGAAGCGATTGGTCTTTGCCTGAGCCGAGAATAACTGTACTGCGGTTTGCCATAGCGCGCAAAGGTAATCACAATGCGCTAAATTCTGAGGCCGCCTGCCTTTACCCTGAATCTCCACGGCAGCAGGGCATGATCGCCCGCATAATCAACACCCACGCGCGGACCGGCTATAACGTTTTCAGGGGCAATATGTATTCCGGTTTCTTCAATTCTGATTTCTCCTGTGCGCAGTGAAATACCTGTGTGCTGCGTGCGTATTCCCAATGCTTGAGAAACCGTGCCCGGCCCGGCGCTTAATTTACTGATCGGGCCTTTATGATTGCGCCGCTGCTGCATCAGTTCAATGCCTTTTTCGGGATGCACAGCACGAATCAGTATCGCATGCGGAACATCGCGCACATTGGTAACAATATTGAACAGATGATGAATACCATAACAGAGGTAAACGTAAGCAACACCGCCTTGTGCATACATTGGTTCTGTGCGCGCTGTGCGGCGGCCATTGTAGCTATGTGAAGCTTTGTCGGTTTCGCCGGCATAGGCTTCGGCTTCGGTAATGATGCCGCTAGTAATTTCGCCGCCGAATGTGGTGAGTAAACGCTTGCCGAGAATTTCCTGTGCAAGCGTTACTACATCATCGCGCAGGTACCAGCTTTGGGATACCAGTTTGCCCATTCACAAACTTACCTGATTTTTAGAGAACGGATAGAACTCATTGCTCCGCTCAACGGTTAAATATCTTTGTGTAAAGTAACTTCTAATAATAATTGTAATATTAAAATACTTAAAATATATCATTTGAGTAAATGATTTCTATTTCAAAGTAAAAGGACGAGGATGTTTGTGTATTGATATTCAATTGAGTTGAATTGTTTTACAGTTATACAAATTCAAATAATCTATTGTGATGTCAGGGGAAACGATCTATAAGATCTTGACTTAATAGGTAATAGCTTAGATTCCTAAGCCGACTATTACCTAAAAAAAACATCCGGCCTTAAAGCCGGATGTTTTTTTTATTTGTAATAAACTTTTAAAATAATATTATCGAATTACATTGACATGCGTAACCTTTCGTTCTAAACGATTGTTATTGCATGTTGTTCGATAATCCATAATTACAACATAAGTATCTTCCTGAACAAATACACCATTAAGTTGACCATTCCAGCCATCATAAATAGTGTTACCGGTGTAAATCAGTTGTCCCCAGCGGTTGTAAATACGCATTTTGAATTCAGTGATACCTGTGCCTAATGCAAGGAACTGATCGTTCTTACCATCACGGTTTGGCGTAAATGTGTTGGGTATATACAATGCTCCTTCTCCGGGCATACCAGTTACGATAATGCTGTCGTTGAGAATACACGGGCCGTTTTGAATAACTACACGATAAGTATCAGGCTGTGAAATTTGAATTGTAGGTGTTGTTTCGCCAGTGCTCCAGAGGTAAGTGCTGCCCGGTGCAAATGTTCCGGGATTAAGTGTTACATCAAGAACTTCGCAAAGCGTAATTGCACTTCCGAGATCTGGCTGGTTCGTATATTCGATATTGACGGTGTCTGATGTGGCACAGTTCAATGCAGTTACTGTTACAGAAAAATCGCCACTGGCAGATGCCTGAAGTGTTTGGTTGGTACTGCCATCATTCCACAAATAAGCGGCCCCCGGATTATCTGCATCAAGAAGCAAATTGGTTGGTACGCACATGATAGTATCGTTACCAAGATTTACAACCGGATATGGATTAAACAGTACATAAGCTGTATCTATAAATACACACGGCCCGTCAACTACTGCTACCGAATAATTGCCGGTAGCTGTAACGATTATCCCCTGTGATGTTGCTCCGGTTGACCAAAGCCAACTTTGTCCCGGGCCAGCAGTAAGCGTTTTGGGCTGACCCTGGCAGAGTGTATCATCTGTCATTGGCGGTGGTGCCAAAACCTGATTGATGACAAGTGTATCTCGGGCGCTGCAGGCGCCGTTATCGGCTTCAACCCAATAAGTTCCGGGGGCAGTTGGCGAAATCGTTTGTGTTGTAGCTCCGGTTGACCATGTATAAGTAAGTCCCGGATTGCCCGCATCGAGTGTAATGCCGCTTACGTTGCCGCAGAAAGTAGTGTCGGCTCCGAGGCTTACAACAGGTGCACCAAGTACGGTAATGGTAAACTGCAGTGTATCATGTGTAACGCACGATGATGAATCGCTGGCGATAAGCGTTACTGTAAATGTTCCAACTGTGGTGTAGGTATGTGTTGGGCTTACAACAACAGTTGTAGGTGATCCGTCACCAAAATCCCAAAGGAAATCTATACCAACACTATTGTTTGTAAATGAAACGGTGTAAGGCACGCAGCCGGTGTCGCTTGGAGAAGCTACGGCTTGAGCAATAACACCTACCTGCTGAAAGTCGATTTTAAACGGACAAATATCCCAGCCCGGGCCTGGACCGGTATTGTAAGCTCCGGGAGTTGTGGGAAAACCAGGACCTCCCTGACATACGCCATGATAAACAATGCCCTGAGGATCGAAACGGCTTGTGCCGCCATCAACGTGACTGCCGCCATAAAGTGTGCCGTAATTCAATGCCAGAGCATCTTTGGCAAGCACCGCAAGATAACATGAACCGGGTGAGTTGGCCGATGTGTATAATGCGTTTGATGTAGTGGGAAAACTTGTACCGTTAAAACCGGCAATGTAAACGTTTTCACAAATGTCAACCATAAAAGCGGTGGGTGATAATGTGCCAAACATATTGCCTGTTCCGATTTGGGTGGAATAGATTAATCCTACAAAAAACGGATCCAGTTTGGCAATAAACATCGGGCTGTTAGGGTTGCTGTAAACACCCGCAGTAATGGGTACTCCGGTTCCGCCGGGAGCTGTGCCGTAGATATAAACATTATCGCTTGCGTCAAGATCAAGGAAGTCGCACTGATCATCGCCAACCGTTCCAAAGTATGTTGCAGAAGCAAGCATAGAACCAGCAGGATCTATATGAGCTACATAACCGTCGGAATTTCCGCCGGGACTAACCGACTGATATGCCCAGCCGGAAGCCGGGAAATTGGCACTTGCAGTTGAACCGCAATAAAATACTTCGTTAGTAACTGCGCTAACTCGAATGCCCTGTCCGCTTTCGTTATCAGAGCCTCCGAAGAATGTGCAGAAATTCATTGTCGTTAATCCGGCATTTAGCGAAAAGATAGCGGCATCCTGCTGACCGCCAATCGCTGGTTGTACTGAACCCGGTGTAGTTGGGAAATTTGCTGAACTTGTAACACTGGCAACATAAGCTGAACCATTGCCGCTAACTACAATTTCACCACGCTGCTGATAACCGAAAGCCATCTGATCCAAACCATCAGAAGCAGATCCGCCTACATAAGTTGAACCTACAAGTGCTGAACCTGTTGGATTGAGTTCGGTAACAAGAATATCGCTTGCGCCGTTGTGCGTTGCATCAAAGCAGCCTGCGGTTGTTGGATAGTTTGTAGAGTTTACACTGCCGAAAATGTACAGATTGCCGTTCGTGTGAACAAACATACTGTGTACATATTCATCGCTTGTACCACCTACATAAGTAGCCCAGAAAAGTGTAGAGGCTGTCTGGTCATATTTACTGATGGCAATATCAACGCTGCCGGCAAAGGTAAGATTGTAAGCTCCGGGTGTGGCCGGGTAACCCTGACCAAAACAACGACCACCTGAGTAAATATTGCCCAGATTATCGAACGTTGCCGAGTGACCGTATGTTATAGCTGTAGAACCCGAATAGGTTGCACCTACAAGAATCGGGTCAATGATGAGCGGAAGATTTTGGTTGTAGCCATCAGGAAACGAGAAACTGAGTACACTGCCGTTTAGTTTGTAAACGCAACGTACCGGAATTTTTTGTCCGTTATCAATTTGCCAGGCTACGGGTTTTTGCTCAACTACATTGCCTGTTGAAGGATTGAGCAGGAGTGAACCGTCTTTTTGCAAAACAGGTGTAACACCTTCGTAGTTAAGTTTAATTTGCGAAGCATCTGCACCTTGCGCAACAATGAAATCGTACTTAAACCAGCCGCCTTCACTGTATGTGCGTAAGTCAATGCCTTCGTACAAGCCGTTGTAATAAACGCCTCCGAACCTGCGCACATCGGAAGCCCAACGCGAAGCATCGTTACCGATGAAGTAATTGCTGCGTGCAGTTTCCTGTTTTTCGCCGGCTGCGGTAGTCATCGGGTTTGAGCCAACAAAGTTGACAAACCACGCATGACATTTTACTTTTTCTTGCCGGGCGTTTTCCCAGTCGGCATTTGTTTTTGCATCATGTTCAAGTTCATGAATGCGGTTCAGATCTGCCAAACTGTGCGTGCCAAATGTTAGCCGCTGTTTTTCGAGAAAAACAATACCGCCGGGAAGGTCGGCTTTAAACAGCACCTGCGAAGGCCACTGATTTTTGTTTTCTTCATAATAAATGTGCGGATCTTGTTGTGCAATTTTTGCCTGTGCCGGTGGGTTAATCCCTGCCCAACATTGAATTGCAGTAAACAGAATACCTGCTGAGGTCGTAATGATGTGTCGCATAGTTTGCTTAACTTATTGTTTGCCAAGGGCAATTTAAGACAGTTTTATGATATAAGTCAAGTTAATGTGTGATAAATGTGAAAAACTCTTACACGTTCAAGACCGAATTTCAAAAGAAGAAAAACGACGTTTTAGGTGGCTTAACATTCGTTCAGGCCTGCCGGAATTGGATAAAACAACACATACGTTTAGTAAATGGCGGCAATTCAACGTAAAAGCGGCCGGAAATCTTCCGGCCGCTTTTGTAGTTGTTCTGTTATAATTACCTGACAATATGAACAAATCCTGTTTTTTCTTCTGGTTCGCCTAAACAGTTTTCAAACTTACATACCCAGTAATAAACTCCTTCTGTAGCTGTTTTGGTATCAAATACGCCAAGCCATTTTACAGTAGGATCAGTTGTTTCAAACATGAGTACGCCCCAGCGGTCATAAATTTTCAAATCAAAATTTACCGGCGATGGTGTGCCAATGTCAAACGCATCATTTACTCCGTCGCCATCTGGAGAAAACACATTGATCGGGAAGAAACTTCCGCCTGATCCTAAACCAACCACAATTGTATCATAAACCACACAGGGGCCTATAAATAATTGCAACGAATATGTACCGGGTTGAGAAACTTCAATTGTACGTGAAGTATCGCCGGTGCTCCAGAGGTAAGCTGTGCCGGGGAAATTGGGCTCCAGAGTAATGTTTTCTCCCGGACAAATCAGGAAATCGTTGCCGAGGTTGGGTGGAGACAGCGGACTAACCACAATGGTATCTCTTGCCGAGCAGGAGGCGGTGTTTACTTCAACCCAATAGGTTCCGGGTTGCGTTACCGATATGCTTTGCGTTGTTGCGCCAGTGCTCCAGGTGTATGTTGCCCCACCCACATTGGCCGATAAACTCAGCGGGGCAGTATTGCAGATTACAGTATCGCGCCCGAGATCAACCGGAAGCTGACTTACCACATTAATCACTACAAAGGCTGTATCTGTTGGCTTACAACTGTTGGAGTCAACAGCTATAAGTGTTACAGTGTAGCTACCAACTGCGGTGTATGTGTGTGTGGGCGATTGCGCAGTATCCTGCGGGGTGTTGTCGCCAAAGTTCCAGATGTAGTTGTTGCCAGTGCTGCCGGAGTTATTGAAGGTAACCGTATAAGGTACGCAGCCGGTATCGCTCGGACTTGCAGCAGCCACAGCCTGTGTGCCCACTGCCTCAAAGTCTATTTTAAACACACATACATCCCAACCCGGACCCGGGCCTGTATTGTAGGCATTGGGTTGTGTAGGGAAACCGCCACCGCCTTGGCATACGGCATGATAAACAATACCCTGCGGATCAAAACGGCTCGTGCCTCCGTCAACGTGGTAAGCGCCGTAGTAGGTTGCAAAAATCAGCGACTGCGCATCGCGTTCCAGCACGGCCAGGTAGCAATTGCCAACCGACGGGCCGGGATAAAAAGCATTGGCCGTAGACGGATACGCATTTGCTCCGAAACCTGCGATGTAAACATTTTCGCACACATCCACCAAAAAAGCACTCGGTGTTAATGCCGAAAATGTAGTGCCGTCGCCAATTACTGTAGAGTAGATGATGCCTGTGAGCAACGGATCTAATTTCACCACAAACATGGCGCTGTTCGGATTGCTGTAAACACCTGCACTTACAGGCATTGCCCCTTGTGTTGAGCCATATATATATACATCTCCATCGCCGTCAACATCAAGGAAATAACCAATTTCGGTTGATGCAGTACCAATGAATGTTGCGGCGGTTAATGTACTTCCTCCGCTAGCGATGTGAACAGCATAAGCATCTGAACTGCCCTGCAGTGTTGACTGATAAGCACCTGAGGTTGCGGGGAAATTAGTGCTCGATGTACTTCCGCAAACAAAAATATCGCCGCTGGTGGGTTCAACACGAATTCCAAGGCCGGCATCGTTACCGCTTCCGCCTATATAAGCACTCCAGTTCATTGTAGTCATTGTTGCATTAATAGAAAATGCAACTCCGTCTTGCATACCGCCCAGCGTTTGATCGAATGATGATGATGTTACCGGAAAGTTGGTTGAACTGCTTGAGCTGGCTACATAAGCGTTTCCGCTTGCATCAACTACAATTTCACCGCGTTGCTGATAGCCCATTGCGGTTTGATCAAGTCCGTCAGATCCGCTGCCGCCTACATACGTAGAGCCGATGAGCCCTGAGCCAGTGCTGTTAAAGTGTGTAACCAGAATATCATCGAGACCCGCACTTGTGGCTCCAAATGCGCCTGCGGTAGTTGGGTAATTGGACGAACTAACTGAGCCAAAAATGTAAAGTTCGTTGCTTGTGTTCACAAACATACTGTGTACATATTCGGCTCCGCTGCCGCCAATGTATGTAGCCCAGAGCAGGGCAGAACCAGTTGGATTGTATTTGCTGATTGCTATATCAACATTACCGTCGAACGTTAAATCATAAGCACCCGGAGTTGCCGGATAACCCTGACCAAAACAACGACCACCCGAATAAATATGTCCCAGATTATCGTATGTGGCTGAGTGACCATAGGTAGTTACTGTTGTTCCTGAATAGGTTGAAGCAACAATTACCGGGTCGATAATAAGTGATTGCGATTTATCGTAACCTTCTGGAAATTCAAAACTCAGCACCTGACCGTTAAGTTTATACTTGCAGCTTACCAGAATTGTTTTTCCGTTAATTAGTTGCCAGGCAACCGGTGCTTCTTCGGTAATTTTTCCGCTGTGTGCTTTTACTTCCAGATTTCCGTTACTGTTCAGAGCAATATTTACACCTTCATAACGCAGTTGAATAAGTGATGCATCTGCTCCTGCATTGAGCTGAAAATCGTATTTGAAATTAACACCGCTGCTGTATGCTTTCAGCGAAATACCCGGATAAAGCTGCTGATACATTACAGCATTGTAGCGGGCCACATTACCTGCCCATCTCTCAGGATTATTTCCCTTGAAATAATTCGAGTATTCGTTACGAAGTCCAATCGGAACAATTGATGGTGTTGTTGACGCACCTTCAAAATGCACATACCATGCATGGCATTTTACTTTGTCGTTACCTGCCTCATGTTTGTGTGCTTGTCCGGCTCCGGCATTGTGAAATTCTTCGTCGTGAATCCGGTTCAGATCGGCCACACTATGAGTTGCCCATGTGAGCCGGTTTGATTCGAGCCACACAGCACCGCCGGATACATTGGCTTTAAATTTAACCTGTGCCGGCCATTGATTTTGGTTTTGCTCAAAGTAAACCGAAGCGTCAGTCACTTTCGGTGCCTGTGCCGGAGTTTTTGTTTGTTGAGCATAACCGCTGAAAACAGCAATAATACCCGCTAAAACAGAAATTGTTTTTGTTAAATACATAGTGCAACGTTATTTACCTGTCGAAAAGGTACAACATCGCTCATTGTTATACAACACAAAAAGGCAGAAATAACCGGATGTTCTTACTCATTCAGCATTGAATGAGCAAACACTTATTTGTTATCCTTCCCAACGCTGACTTTCATCAGTTCAGTTTCTGAGGTATTGAACAGGAGATAAATATAAACACCATGTCTTGCATACCGGTAACTGTGGGCTGTGTAGCTGTCGGTGAGTTTCCATTTACTTAATTTGGCTTTAGCCTTTGCATAACTAAGCGAAGGCTCAAGCACTAATTTGTCCATCACTAACTTTCCGGTATA
Organism: Bacteroidota bacterium; assembly: GCA_046335555.1. Lineage (GTDB taxonomy): Bacteria > Bacteroidota > Bacteroidia > Palsa-965 > Palsa-965. The sequence goes on along the minus strand of JBKDHA010000129.1, from coordinate 28,351 downwards.
ATCTGCTGAAAGTTTGTAAGTGTTGTCATCTGTATTTTTATTGATGAAGAACTGAACTTCACTGATTGTACCGCTGGGTCGTTTACTTTCCATTTTCTCAAAAACTACAATGCCTTTCGATTTGTAGATATGCAATTTATTGTAACCGGTGTAAATCGAATCGGGTGAACCTAATTCATTGAGTAAAGCTGTAATATTCCAATCGGAAGAAATATTGACTTTATTTATTTTAAAACCTTTTTTTGAAATACTTGCTGCTATGCCCGAACTGTTTTGAGACATAAATGCAAAGCATACAAAAGAGAAGGCTGCAACAGCCAGAAAGCGGGAGATTGATTTCATAGTTTTGGTATTTTGCTGGTTTAGGAAATGCAAAATAAGAATTTACCCGAAATTATTCTGAGCGGGTAATCAAATCTCCCTGTAAACTGATGATTCCGTTATCCATCAGCTCACGGATCACGTCAGTTATTTGTTTCTGATGAGTTTCAGGAAAAGCGGCAATAATATCTTGCACTGATTTTGGTGAACTCAGCAGGTTCTTAATTTCTTCGGCAAGTGTTTTAGTATCAGGAGCAGTACCCGCTTTTACAGCCCGGCAAACATCACACGATCCGCAGGGAGCAGCTTCTTTTTCACCAAAATAAGCCAGCAGTGTTGACTGCCGGCAATGCGTGTTTTCGCTCACAAAGCGTTTCATCGCATTTACACGACTTTCGGCTGCGGTGCGGCGATCACGCAAATGCTGTGGTGATATGTAAAGATGTTTTGCATCAACCCGCTGACTGATGAATGTAAGCAAGGGCTGATCGTTTTGCGGGATATAGTTGAGCAAATCGTGCTGCTGCAATTCGTTCAGCCATTTAACAATATCGCGTTCGGGGCGGCCCAGGCGTTTGGCTAATTCAAACTCATTTATTTTCACGTAGCCGTCGAACAATCCCGAATAACTGCGCAGCAGCAGTTTTATGAAAGGTTCGTAACTGGCGTTGGCTACTTCAAACCGATACAGGTTTTCGCGGTTGGTAATCACCATCAGTTTTGCAGGCTGAAAAATAGCATCGCTCATGGCTATGTAGCCTTCGCGTTCCAGAAATTTCAGGCTGTTGAATACGGTAACTTTATCGAGTTTGTATGTTGTACAAAGCTTCTGCTGATCGAAAACTACTGTAAGTCCTTCGCCTGCGCCAACAGGCACTTCGTAAAGGTTAGCAAGTGCCTGATAGGTTCTTTTTATTTCGTCGAGCGGGGGAAAGGCGGCTTCTAAATGTTCATCAAGTTCAAGCAAATCTCGCTTGTGCCAGAACAATGTAGCATAAGCCGGAAGCCCGTCGCGACCGCCTCGGCCGGCTTCCTGAAAATAGGCTTCCGGACTGTCGGGCAAATCGAGGTGAGCCACAGAACGCACGTCGGGCTTGTCGATGCCCATTCCGAATGCATTTGTAGCCACCATCACGCGCACTTTGTTGTCGAGCCAGAGGCGCTGCCGTTCGGTGCGCTGCTGCGGGGTTAATCCGGCATGGTAGAACGTTGCCGTAATTCCCTGCTGGCTCAGAAATGCGGCAATTTCTTGTGTGCGCCGTCGGCTGCGAACATAAACAACAGCGCATCCCGGCACCTGCTGAAGCATCCTGAGCAAACGGCCTTGTTTGTCTTCGGTTTCGCGCAGCACATACGAAAGATTGCTGCGTGCAAAACTGCCTTTTACAATCTGGTGGCCGGGTTTAAACTCAAGCTGATTGGCAATATCAGCCACCACATCATCAGTAGCAGTTGCTGTAAGCGCGAGTACCGGAACATTGGGCAGCAGCTCGCGCAGATCGGCAATTTGCAGATACGGCGGACGAAAATCATAGCCCCATTGCGAGATGCAGTGAGCTTCATCAACCGCCAGCAAATTCACATTCATGCGCGAAATGCGCACGCGGGCAATTTCGGTTTGCAGGCGTTCAGGCGATACGTAGAGGAATTTTATTTTTCCGTAAACGCAATTATCAAATGCAATATCAATCTCGCGTTTCCGCATGGCCGAAGTAATGGCAATAGCCGGAATGCCCCGCCGTTTCAGGTTTTCGACCTGATCCTGCATTAGCGCAATAAGCGGCGAAACGACAACGCAGATTCCATCCATTGCCAACGCCGGTACCTGAAAGCACACCGATTTTCCGCCGCCCGTAGGCAGCAGTGCCAGTGTATCTTTTCCCTCAAGCACACTGTTGATGATGTCTTCCTGCAACGGGCGGAAGGCATCGTGGCTCCAGTATTGTTTGAGTATGGTGCGTATGTCGGACATGGTTGTTTACGAAAATACGGGGGATTTTGGGAGAAGCATTCAGTTATTTAAGAAATACAGCAGATCTTACTGTTAAGGCAGTTTTGCAGCAAGCCAACTCTGGCTGTTCAACGCACAGGTGGACTGAATCACCAGCCCCGATGCAAGCGGAAAGCCCGGAGCAAAAACGATTTCAGTGGCTATTCGTAAGTATATGAATATCGAAATGAATGAACATTTTGTTCCGTTTTTGTGAGGACTTGCAGCGGGCAGCGGGAGCGAACGGATTTTTGTTGCGCCTAAGTATCGCTCCTGAACAAGAGAAGAAAAAAACTCAGCAGAAAAAATCTTGTTGCAGTTAAGGGAATTTTCATTTACTCCTTCAGCCTGTTTCTCTGCAATGGCGAAGTGCGGTAAAATTAAAGATATACAGTTGAGCAGGGAACTGATGTGTTGTTCTGCTTATACATCGCAGTTATATTGCTGCATGAAAATTACAGCTGTTTGCCGGAGATTAAAAAAAACGGTTAATGAACTGTAAGAGACTATAAACAAGATCATTTTTTATCTTGTGCAGGATTAACATCTCTCCTAAAACAAAATCTGTATGACCCGTTTGCCTTACAAAATACTATGTATCGTTTTTTGTTGCACAGTGAATTTTGCGTTTGGTCAAATTTATATTAACGAAGGCTCCAATAGAAATTACTCCAGCATTGCGGATGAAAATGGTGATTTTCCCGATTGGATTGAATTGTACAATGCCGGTACGGATACCGTGAATTTGCTTAATTATTCGCTAACAGATGATTTGGCAGAGCCAACCAAATGGACATTTCCGAATATTAATCTACTTCCCGGAGAATATAAAATTGTTTTTTGCGGCGGAAAAGATCGGAAACCAATCACAGGATTTGTTAGTGTGTTGAATGACACCAATTATAGTCCGGTAGTGGGTTGGAATAATCACACCTTAACCACTCCTTTTTATTGGGATGGTGTATCCTCTTTGCTTTTCAATACGTGTTCGTACAGTTCAACTGGTTATACAGTTAACTCTGTTTTTAATCAAACCACTACCTCGTATAACTCTACCATTTATGCTTTTCAAGACGGAGGTCCAGCCATTTGTGGTACTCAATTTGGCACTGTGACTACCCAACGCCCCAATCTAAAATTAAACAATACGATTATTGGCACGGGAACAGTCAATAATTCGCCATACGATTATCCGGCTCCTTATGGTAATTGGTATTGGGCTGCAAAAAACCAAATGCTTATTCCGGGAACTGAACTTGCAGCAGCAGGTCTTACAGCAGGCTTCATTACCAACTTTGCATTTGATGTTGTCTCCACCGATACCAACACCATTTACGATTACATTGACTGTTCCATGAAATTGGTTGCTTACAACGCATTAACCACCACTTTCGAAACGGTGGATACCAATATGCGTTTGCATACCAATTTTAGAATTAAAACCGCAGGCGAAACTGTTTACCTGTACGATTCTACGCAAACGCTCGTAAGCACATTATTCGTCAATTGTGATCAACCCGATAACAGCACCGGTTTATCTCCCGATGCTTCTGCCAATGTTGTGTTGTTTCAAACGGGCACACCCGAGGCTACCAACAATTTCTCACAACCTTTTAGCAGCTATCTGCTGGTGCCTTTAGTTTCTTTGCCCGGCGGTTTTTATAACACTATCGTTAATGTGAGTATCACAAATCCGAATGGGGCAGGATCTGTTGTCCGCTATACATTGGATGGAAACGATCCCGATACTTCGTCAACGCTTTACACCGGAACACCAATACCTATTTATTATTCCAGCGTATTGAAAGCCAAAGCATTTTCGGCTACTGTATTACCGAGTCAGGCAACTACTGCCAGTTATTTATTTGGCATCAGTCATGTTACTCCAGTTTTATCAATCGTTACCGATCCTCAAAATTTATATGGCTCTACCGGCATCTTTGATAATTGGCAATTCGATTGGGAAAAAGCTGCACATGTTGAGTATTTTGATACGACTCGTCAACTCATCTTTTCGCAGCAAGCAGGAATTCAAATAGACGGAGGTTTGGGAGGTAGCCGTTCGCAGCCACAACGTTCGATGCGGGTAGAACTCGATCACTCAGTTCTGGGCGATGGTCCGATTAATTATCCGCTTATCCCCAATCGTGCTTCACGAACGAGATACAGTAAATTTTACTTACGCAACGGAAGTAATTATTTTCTTACACTGCCCTTCAAAGATGCCGCACATGTTGAGGGTATGGGTGCAGAAACAAACAATTACTACACGGCCTGGCGACCTGTAAGCGTATATGTAAACGGAGCTTATTTTGGATTGTATGAGTTAAGAGAAAAAATAGATGCTGAGTATTTCAAAGAAATAGACGGAGCAGATAACGACTCATTAGATATTTTATCGCTCAGTGCTTGGAATGGCTACGTGTTAAGGGCTTTGGAAGGTTCGGTTGATTCATTTTTAACTGATTACACGGCATTCACCAATTTAAATCCGGCCGATACAGGTTTCTGGAATGCAGCCGATCAGTATTTCGATATGATTTATTACAATGATTATGTGATTGCCGAAACTTGGGCAGGCAACATTGACTGGCCTCAAAATAACATTAAGATATACCGTTCTGATAAAACTGATTTTCGCTGGCGTTTTTTCCTCATTGATTTGGAGGGAGGTTTTGACCCCAATGGTTTTTCAAGTGCTTATGATGATCATATTGATTACGTATTATCCGCAGATCCCAATAATCCATACATCAACATTTTTTTGCGTGGAGTTCAAAATCCGCGTTTTCAAAATTATTTCATTAACCGGTATGCCGATTTAATGAACACCTCTTATCAATATCCCCGGCTTTCATCGGTTGCAACTGATATGTTTAATCAAACCGTAATTGAAATGCCCAAGGAGTATATGCGTTGGGGCGATCCCAATAATATTAACGGGCAGATGAATGATTTTGTAAACAACCATCAAACATTTTTATCGGAACTTGCGGTTAGAACATCGGAAGTGAGAGATGATATACAGACTAATTTCAATTTGAATGGACAAGTCAATGTAACACTTGATGTTTTTCCTCCCGGAGCTGGTCAAATTAAGATAAGCACTATTATTCCGGACTCATTACCGTGGACAGGTGTTTATTTCGATGGCAATCCGGTTAGAATAACTGCAATTCCCAATCCGGGCTATGATTTTGCTTATTGGGATGCGAATGCCGTATTAAGTGCTATTGATACCAATGCGTCAATCGAATTAAATATCAATGCGTCAACACTTTTTCAGGCTTATTTTATTGCCACTTCAGTAGGTGTTGATCCGGTAACGGCAAATTCCGAAGCCATCACTATTTATCCGAATCCTTCAAGCGGAGAAGTTAAAGTGATGTTGCCAACAGATAATGCTCAAATCAGAGTAACCAATTTGCTTGGACAGGAATACCTCAATGTACAAGCCACACAGCGAACAGTTGACTTGCAGTTGAATGAAAATGGTGTTTACATTATTTACATTACCACAAAGCAAGGAACCACTGCACGAAAATTGGTTATAGACAGCGGTAAGAGTGGGAGGTAGGGTTCGTTTTAGTGTGCCAAAAGGATGCTTTTCTTTAACTGTTGGGAGGCATGTTGCAAGCTGTATTGTTTGAGAATTTGTTGGGTGGTTGGTATTGCAGTGTGCTTGCTTAACACTATGCAACGCAAATAGCATAAATCAATTATTTTCTTCAAGAATGAGGAACGAACCATTTTCTCATCAAAACAACCGTCCGCTCCGGCTTTACGCTGCAAGTCCTCCCCGGACGAAAATTATCCGGGTGCGGGCTTTCCACTACAATCCGGTTTAGGGTAACAATCACCTGTGCATCAAATAACCATACTAACTCCCTACAAAAACATCCCCATCTCCACCTGCCGCAATACGTTTACAAATTCCAGCTTTGCTGCCAGTTCAGTTGCAGCAGTTGCGTTCGCATCCAAATTCAATACCGATAATGGTTTGCCGGTATCTGCACGAACTGCATTTATCAAACTTTCAGCAATACCCATACGCCTGAACATAGGATCAACTGCAAGCTGAATGATGCGGCCGTTTGTAGAATTATAAACGCAGTAACCCTGCAATACATCATGTTGAAAATACCCTATTGCAGTAAACACATCTTCGCCGCGTAAAATGCTTTGTTGCGTATGCTGCCAGGTAGGTAACCAGTCGTTCCATTCGTCAAACGGAAGTGCAGCTGCTGCACACTTTCTTATTGCATGGTCAAGCCGGCCGCGTTGCGCAGATTGTTCTTTATACAGATCCACAGCACGTAACTCTTGTAATCCCGCATTCGCATAGGTTTTACGGGCTGCTGTGTTGTGTTCCATTACTTCCAGCAGCGTGTATTCATAATTCAGGGCTTTATGTACGGGGATAATAAATTCATACATCTGTTGGGTTAATCGCCTTCCCCTGAACTCCGGCAAAACTCCTGTACCGCCGTTCCATGTTGTAAGCCTGCCGTTGTATATATCTCCGGCAAATAGCATGAAACCAACCAGCTTTTGATCTGCAAAAACGCCTGCGGATAAATGCAGATCAATACCTTCTGTTTTTAGTTTGACGGCCAGCGTTTCTTCTGTAAATGAAATTGGAATATAATATCCTTCAAAAGCTGTGTTGAATGCAGAAACCAGTTCAGGAAGTGTACAATTTTCAAGCGTATCAAAATTCATTTCATTGTACAGTTAACGCTTAAAATTTACTTTCTCAACTTTACCATCCTTGAAGCCGATTATTGCAAATCCGTTTTCATGTGCGCAAAAAAGTTTGCTGTTACTGGCTGCAAACAGGTAAGTGTTTCCGCAAATACTCTTAAGATCAGCCGACCAAAGTTGTTTGCCTTTTTTATCAATGCAGGTAAGCATTTCGGCTTTATTCTTCAGTGTTTTTTTGTGCAGTACAATTACATTTTTTTCTGATGTACGTACAGGTGTGCTGCATGAATCAGTAAGGTTCAGGAATGCAGCATCCAGCCAAAAGGTTGTTTTTGCAATTGTATCAGGCTTTCCGGTATTCGCCCCTGAAAAATTTCTCAGCACAAGAGCTTTTTTCAGGTTAACGGTGTCTCGATAATCGAAACTAAGGTATTGCCGCAGATCAACCTGTACCGATGCTGAAGTGGTCTCGTTCGTTCCAAAACGTTCGCACCAAGATTTCATTATTCCCGGGCTGAACCGTTTTTCAAGTTTGCCGGATTGGGCATTATATAAATTTCGATCTCCGTTGCTGTATGTAAGTAAAAAGCTTTTTGCATCAGCAACGTAGCGGTAAGCAGACAGCGTTTGAGTTGTATCGGTAATTCCGAAAACGGCATTTCCTCTTTTGGCTATTTTACCTGTTTTCGCATTCAGTGCAAAAGGTTCGTTTAGTTTATTTCTGAAATAAATAAACTCCCCAATCCATCCAAATAATTGCATGGGAATACTGTCGCCGCTTAATTCGCAACTTTGCTGCGCTGCTGCATTTTCAGAAGTAAACCAGTTTAACCGGGCTTTCTTTTCATGTAAAATGGTATCTCCGCTCAGGCTATCTGTTTTCAGCGTTGTGGTGTAGTACAACGCACATAACCGCGAAGTTTTATTTCCGGTGATTGATAGCTGTTGAAGTTTGATTGATTTTGTTACAACAACTGCATTCTTTTTAGTTGTTGTACAACTTGCAATCAATATTGCTGCTGCGAGGTAAAGCAGATAACGCATAGTATTTGGGGCTAAATAAGTACTGTATGATTTTATCATACAGTACTTATTCGTGTTTGGTTAATTATGACCACCGTCAGTGGCTTCACAGTTATCGTGCATAAACGATTTTGATTCTTCGTGCCAGGGGAAATTGGTTGAATAGCGGCCGGATTCCCACCAGAACTTCGTGCGTTTTTTATCGCCCGTTGTTACTTCGTTCATGGTTTCACAATCGTACATGCGGCCATTTACCATAGTGTATTTTACATACTGACTATTGTAAATGTCTTCAAGCGGATTTTTATCAAGGACAATTAAATCAGCCAGCTTTCCGGTTTCAATACTGCCTATGGCGTGATCCATACCGATGTAGTGCGCGCCGTTCATTGTTGCGCAGCGCAGTGCCTGCATCGGTGTCATGCCGCCTTGTGCAAGCATCCAAAGTTCCCAGTGTGCACCAAGTCCCTGAAGCTGTCCGTGTGCACCGAGGTTTACTTTAACGCCGGCATCTGCTAATTTCTTGCAGGTTTTTGAAATGAGGATGTGTCCGTTTTGATACTCTGCATCCGGAATCATGGTGCGGTGACGTGAGCGTGAATCAATTTCGCCGCGCGGATAGAAGTTGAGCAGGCGATTGTTTTCCCAAACATTGCTGTGTTCGTACCAATAGTTCTCGCCATTCACAGCGCCGTAAGCTACAATGAGTGTAGGTGTGTAACCGGTTTCTGATGCAGCCCAAAGTTTCACCACATCATCATAAGCCGGAGCAACCGGAATGTTGTGCTCAATGCCAGAGTGTCCGTCGAGAATCATTGTCATGTTATGGTAAAAGAACGAACCGCCTTCGGGCACAACCATTACTCCCAAATTTCGCGAAGCTGTAATTACCTGCTGACGCTGTTCGCGGCGTGGCTGGTTGTAGCTTTTCACACTGAACGCGCCAGCCGATTGATTACGAGTTACAGCAGAACGCGCATCATCATAGCTGTTAATTACTGCTTTGAAATCGCCTTCGGCACCGTACAAAATCCAGCCTGTAGAGAAAATGCGCGGGCCGGTCATGTAGCCTGCACGCACAGCTTCCGACTGCGAGAATACCATTTCGGTGTTTGAGGATGGATCGTGTGTAGTTGTTACACCGAAAGCAAGATTGGTAAAATAGCTCCACTGCTTTTGCGGACTCAGTCCCTGACGGAATGTACCGAGGTGTGCGTGTGCATCTACAATGCCCGGCATTATTGTTTTGCCGCTGCAGTCAACAGTTTTTGCTCCCGCAGGAATTGTTACTTCTCCCGATTTACCAACTGCGGTAATTTTGTTGTCGGTAACTACAACAGTGCCGTTTTCGATAACGCTGTTGTTTTTATCCATTGTAATAATTCGCGCATTGGTAAGCGCTACTGTTCCTTTGGGCTTGTCGCTGTTCAGTTTCAGATCAATGGCAAGGCCAACGGTGTCCAGCGGCGGAAGCGAATCTGGAGCGCCGGGTAAATAATCGAAACAGTTGGTTAGTGTGCGCGAGAAATAACGTTCGCCCATAGTCCAGTGCAGCGTTTTGCTGTCGCCGCTCCAGTGCAGGCTTTGACCGGCATCGCGGGTTACGCAAGTTGCCGGTACTTGTCCCATGTTTTGGTCAAGTTCCAATGCTTTGCCGTTTGCAGGATAAGCACACACATAAACTTTATGCAGTTCTCGGAAAGCTAACCAGCGGTTATCGGGACTTGGCATAATTTCCCAGGCGTAGGTTGAAGTGGCAAGCGTTTGATTTTTTTGCGTGGCAAGATCAAAGCTGAACAGTTCTTTGCTGTCGCCGTTATCCATAAAGCAAATCAGTTTTTTGCCGTCGGCCGAAAATAGCGGGCGTTCTGCTCCTGTGTAAAACTGAAACTGCGGTGTGCCGCCAGCTGCCGGAATGGTATAGATTCCGGGCTTTGTAGAAAAAGCATAGCCTTGGTGGTCGTTGCCTTCTTCTTTACGGTAAGCAATTGTTTTTGCATCGGGCGAGAATGCCGGTGTGCGGAATATTCCTTTTTCGGCAGTTACTTTCACCGGTTTTGCTTTCGGGACTTTCATGTCGATTGTCATTACCGCGCCGGTTTGCTCATCGTCCCAGCTTACGAAAGTTAGCTTACTGCCGTCGGCCGAGAACGAGGGTTCAAACTCAAATGCAGTTCCGTCTGTCAGTCGCACAGGTGTTCCGTTGGGCAATTGTTTTTTCCAGAGGAAACCGGCCGCATTAAACACAAGTGTTTTTTCATCGGGCGATGTTACGGCATGACGAATCATTTTAGCATTGAACTGATCGGGAGCCGGTTCTTGCTTGAAACGAAGCGCTTTGTAGATGCGGTGCTTGCTGGTTACTGTAAAAGGAATATCACTTGCAGTGTTATTGGCCACATTTACTTTTTTGATTTTTCCTCCTGCCCAGATAACAATGTTTTGGTTATCGGGCATCCAGCTGAAGCCGGTATAAACGCCAAATACGCACCATGCTTCCTGCTGATCTTTGCTCAGTCCATCGTACACCGGCCATTCTTCGCCGGTAGCAAGATTGTGAATGTAAAGCACCGATTTTTCGCGAACGCGGCGTACAAATGCGAGTTGCTTTCCATCGCGCGAGATTTGCGGACGGCAAGCACCGCCGGGACCACCGGTTACGCGTTCGGTTTCGCCGGTTTGCAAATCGTAGCGGTTAATTACATAGATCTGATCGTTGGGATCTTTGTTGTATTGGAAGTATCCGCCGGGATACATATCCTCGCTGTAGTAAAGCGATTTTCCGTCGGCCGAAACAGTAGGCTCGTTTACGTCCTGCTGGCTGTTTTTCTTTTTGGTGAGTTGTATGCCGTCGCCGCCGGTTGTGTGATACATCCACATTTCACCTGCGCCGATTGAGCGGGTAGAGGTGAAGTGCTTGCGCGCAATAAGGTAGTTTCCGTCGGCGCTCCAAACGGCATTGTTGAGCAGGCGGAATTTTTCCTGTGTAATTTGTTTGGCTCCCGAACCGTCGGCTTTCATTGTCCAGATATTATCGCCGCCGCCGGCATCGGAAGTAAAACTGATTTGTTTGCCGTCGGGACTGAAACGAGGCTGACATTGCCATGCGTGTCCAGTTATTACGGGTTTTGCAGTGCCTCCCGAAATCGGCATACTGTAAATATCACCAAGCATATCGAACACAACGGTTTGTCCGTCGGGACTAACATCAAGGTTCATCCAGGTGCCTTCATTAACAGTAAACTCAACTTCTTTGTATTCGCCCGGGGGATCATTTACATCCCATTTTTTAGGTTTGTCGGAACTGGCGGCTGTAATTACTACTGCTGCAGCAATTATCGGGAGAGCGACCCGGAAAAATTTTTTGTTCATGTAATTTCCTTCGTAAAGTGAAACTGTAAATCCTCCTGCAAAATACATAAAAGGCCTCACAGATTGATCTGTGAGGCCTGCGCAGAAGCATTTTTAAATTAATGCAGAACGCTAAATTTTTGATTTTGCTTTTCTCCGTTTTGAGAAATAATAATCAGTTGATACTGACCATCAGCAAATTCCTGAGTATTGATCTCCTTTTTTAGTGTACCGAAAACAGTAACAGATTCGTTATGGACACATTGTCCCATGATGTTATAAACAGAAAGCTGAACTTCCATTTCTTCTGAAGTATTCAATTCAACTGTAAGTGAAACAGAGGCCGGAACCGGGTAAAGGCGTAGCTTATCATCAGTATTGCTGCTGCTTATCTGTTGAGCGAGCCTGTAACTGAATGAACATCCTTTGGCATTTGCAATGCTGTAAGTAAGTGCATTCAGATTCCATCCGGAACCGCCCCACCAATATGAGTAAACGAAGTTATCATTACCAATAAAATAGACATTACCATTGGCTAGAACATCACCGGCTACGATATTTCCATTATACCCCAGCGGATAAACATCCCAACCGCTGCCAGAAGCATACATGTTGTAAAGCATGCCATCAGTGCCTTTATAGAACACACGGTTTTCGCCTACATTTTTTGAAAGTTGTCCGGCCGTATTGGCTGTAGTTAGATTGTTTAAGGGCATAGCATCATAGTTCCAGCCCGATGTGTTCCAGAAAATCCGGTGTATGAAGTTGTCGGTGCCTTTGTAGTAAACACCTGTGTTATCGTTAATAAGTTCGCCTGCACAGTCTATTGCTGTCGATGGCGATATCTGGCCAAGATTCCATGCTCCTGTGCTGCCTGTAAGATTGTATATTTTATTGGTATTACTTCTGAAGTAAACGTTGGAGGCCGGCCATGCTGCCAGACTCAGCGATTGACCACGGCGAAGCGGTGTGCCCAGGAACAAATCAATTTGTGCCGAAACGGTCCAGCCTGTCCATGGAGCAATAGCTTCATATTGCCAGCCGCTGTTCCAATACAAATGATGAATTCTTGAATCTGTTCCGATGTAAAATACACCGTCGGCACGAGCGCGAATACAACCTGATACTGCAGTTGCTGTATTGCTCAGTACACCTACATACCAGTCGCTTCCGCTCTTATACAAATTATACACTTTAGCATCTTTTCCTTTAAAGAATATTTTATCGAACGACAAATCACCATTATCAACGGCTAACCATCCATCTACTTGAATACCACCCCATCCCCAAATCGGATTAATGTTTTCATATTGCCATGATGAACCGTTCCAGTACATTCTGTCTATGGTATTATCGTTTGTAACATAGTATATTCCCGAATTGAGCTGAACCATATTATCATTCGAATCATCGCGGCAAAAAACGGTTTGTGTTTTTGTGCAGTAGAGATAATACCCGTTTCCATTCCATCTGTACAAACTAATCGTTAATACCTGTGAACTGCAATAAGCTGCATTAGGATTTAGCGAAATGTTGTAGTAGATATTTGATCCGTTAAAATACACGGGCGTACTTGTGCCCACTGTGGTAACTGTACTACCTGAACTGGTTGCAGAAAGTGTTACAGAAGAAACAATACTACTTCCTGTTGCTGAATAGGTGAAGTAAAAAGTTCCGGTGGTTGTTGTTGGCAATGGAATAAAGCATCCAGTTGATGTAATAGCTGAACCTCCCGGTGCTATTATACTTGAACCAACACTGGGATTAAAGTTCCCTATTTGAGCAATTGCAGGTAAGAGCAATGCATTAAACAGTAGTGCAAACAGTATTTTTTTCATGACTTCTGGTTGTTGGTTTGCTCAAATATACCATCCTTTTATCATTGTTTTCCATGATAAAAGGGTTTGTGTGAAAATAATAATGAAATGATTTTTTGGGATAAATTATTTGTGAATTATTATCATAAATAATTTATCTAAAATGCAGGAAGAATTTATTTTATGAATAAAAAAAAGCTCGCTCTGGTTAACAGAGCGAGCTTTTGTAGCAGAAGCTTATATCAGAAACCTACTTTAGGAGTTGGTTTTTGTTCGATAAGAATACCAAGACATGAACCATCTTCAGACTGGCCTTTAGAAGGGCCTGCACCGGGGATAGAGATCACAACATTCATGTTACGTGTGCTTTCGCAGGTGAATTCCATGTGCTGTGCTTTATTGTCGGTGGCGTTGTCGTAAAGTACTTCGCCGGTTGTTGCATCGGTAAGTGTAAATGCAATGTCTGAACCAAGTGCACGATCAGCACAGATAGAAATTGAATAGTCAAAACCGGCATAAAAAACGGCTTTGAGTTTAGATGTTGTGCCTTTAGCAAACAAACCGCTTTTCGACTGCGAGTTGTAGATGAAGCCCGGCTCAGAAGCCAAGCTGCAACCACTGCGGCGGTGAAAATTATTGCAATTGGCCTGTGATGAAAGGTCAACTGATATGGTTAGCATTGCAGTAGCAAGAACAAGCGAAAGGGCTTTTTTCATGGCTTCTGATCGTTTTTAGTTTGTAGCAGAGGATAGTTTATTACTGAGCAGCAATGTAGCTGTTGCGGATTTCGGTCACTTTAGCTTTGATCGCATCAAACTGTTCTTTGGTGATTGATGTTTTGTTTCCGCCGCCAAGTACACGCTTGCCTTTATCATTGGTTTTCATGCCGCCGTCTTGTTTTGCTGCGGTAATTCCGTCGAAAAGTGTTTTGAGTTCACCAAGCTGAGCAGAGAGTGCTTTTACATCAGCATTGTCGTTGTGCTTACTCATGTATTCGATAAGGTTATCGAGCGAAGGTTTCTGATCGGCGATGCGTCCTGCTGCGGCGTTGTCTTTTTCAAAATCTTTAACGCTGCTGCTCATCAGGTAAAGCGATTCGATCCAACCACCAGCCAGCATCATGCTGAGATCAGCACCGCGACCGTTTGCGTCGAGATTTTCAAATGATGAAAGGTAAAGATCGTTTGAGATAGCAACCAGCGAATCGGCATTGCCCACGTTCTTGCTGATACGTTCTTTATCTTTTTCGTTGAGGTTTGTAGTTACCTGCAAACGCTCGCTCATGCGCATGGTTGTTCCGAAGTATTGTGCAACTTTATTGCTGAGGTCTTTGGAGAACGTGCAGCAGTAGAGCAGATCGGCCGAGTAAATACCCATGTTGAGGGCTTGCGCCTTCTTGGTTTCGTATTTTTTCTCGTTTTCAGGATTGCTGAGTAGATCAGCACTGGCGCTGCCGGTTCCGGCTTGTTTCATAAAGGCAAACATCTCGCCCGGCGAAGGTACCTGCGCATATTCGCGAGTGGTCATGGGGGCTGTGGTATCAACTGTACCTACAGAGTCAGTGGTTTTATCGCCGGACGAATCGCCGCACGATGAAAGACCAAGCAGCAGGGCTGCAACTGGAAGCAGGCGAAGCGCCGGCACATTGAATTTTGTCATCATAGAGCTAAGGTGCACTGTGTACTCAGCAAAAATAGCGTTTTTTCAATGCAAAATACGTTGAACCTGAGGTTATGGTTTTTGCCGGATGTAAACTATCTTGCGCCTGATGCGGATTTTTGGGCTTTTTATTCTTGTTTGCTTGGCTTCCTGTTCGCGCCCCGAGGCGAAAGCACGGGAAGGTGAACAGGCACGTCAGTACAACGATTCGCTGCTGCAACTCTGGAAAAGCCTTGATCAATCCCGCGCAGACTGGGCTGAAGCAATTAGTCTCTCGTCGCCAGCTGCTGCCGGAAGAGCAGCCCGGCAGTTTGTGTATGAAACTGATACACTAATTCAGCAACTGCGCAGCTTCCCCGATTTTGAAGGCGATTCAACCCTGCGCATTGCGCTTATTAAGTTAGCAGAAGCCAGCCGAACTGCCGCCGGCCGCAGCAGCAATACGCTTAGCCTTTTACTTACTGATGTTACGGTTGAGGAACAGCCCGGCGACACCATCATTTCTGCCGATACAATCACCATAGACTCTGCCGATCCGCATGCCGCGTTAATTCCGCGTTACCTTTCCCTCACCCGCAAAACCGAGAAGTTGGAGCAAGAGGCTTGGCTTAATTTTTTGAATGCGCAGCAAGAGTTTGCCAAACGGCATGGGTTTGTGCTGCCGCGGTTGAGGAATGATTCGGTTTGGATGGGGGGATAGATACCTGTTAATTAATATTTACAATTAGTATCTTTTGAGGCGGATGCTTGTCTGAAATAAGATGATAAAGCCCCGATGGGTATTGATTCATATCTATTGTTTTCGAATTGCTTATCAAACCGGAATAAAGTACTCGACCAAGTTGATCGATTATAGAAATGTAGTTTTCTGAGTTACCTGTAACAGTAAGCAGATTATTAATCAGTAAGTAGCTTGATGCCTGACTATCCGTTTCTGTATTTCCAGTAATCATAACCAATACACATGAACTGGTATCAGTTCTGCATCCGTCAGAGACTAATACAGCATAAGTTCCTTGAATCAAAGGATTGAAAAATTGTCCAGTAGCCCCGGCTACAGGCTGTTGAGTAATGCAATTAATCCATTGATAATTATAGCCAGACGGCAATGCTGATAAAGTTTGGCCATTAAACGTTACGGTTGGATTAATTGGAAGTAATTCAATTGTATTTAGAACTGTATTGGTAATAATGGGAGGATTAAAGTCGAAATAGATGGCGGCAAAATTTTCTATTTGACTTCCGGGAGAAAGTGTTTGAACGGGTGAAATTTCAAAAATAAAATACCCCTGACTAAGGACATTGCTTGTAAGGCTATCGGGAAGTAAAATACTATCAAAACGGAAGGTAATAATGTTGCCTGCTGATTTTTCAACTATTACGTCATGACTGGCATAGATAAACCTGAATGTGTTAATGTCAAGAGCCTGAGAAATCGAATCCTTTACTACTACATTCACTGCAGAAGAATTTCCAGTGTTCTGAAATCTGATCGTATAGGTTAATTTTTGCTGGTCGTTTATATAACCTTCGCTGCAAAGCCCAACAGGGTGTACTTTTTTATCATTTGGGTCATAGCCGTTTACTACAGGAAAATACCAGTCTTTAAAATTATCCAAGGGATTGCTGTCACCTGAGGCAGGCTCGATAATACTTTGTAAGTGTACAGTATCACCAATTGCTGCTGATGTACTCACATTAAAACTTATAGTTGCTGAAAAAGCCGATGAGCTATACGTGAGATTATTGTAATTCCAAATTAGGGTATCACCAGAAATCACATCAGGTAATGGAGATGAAGTAATATATTGAAGCAAGGAATCGTAAACAAATTTTACCGGCCCGGAAACTGCCGCACATCCCGTATTGAAACTGCCCAGCCAGATGGATGCAGCAAAGCCCGGACGAAACTCTGATGAAACAATGTGTGTAGTCAGATCTCTTGCACTCAGGCTCGCCGGACCTGGTACGTAAATACTGTAATCTTGTTGACAATTATTATTGTCAGTTACAGTAACTGTATAAAAACCGGCGTCCTGAATACTTAATGAAGAAGTGTAAACAGGTGGTAAAGTATTCCATACATAACTATAAGGTGCAGTACCTCCCGAACCATATCCGTTTACATAGCCATTGGATGCACACGTACTTATTAGAAAGGTGTCAGCCACAAAAGCCAGATTTGCACAGTTTGATAGCCCATACTTTACCCATACCGGTGCACTTCCCGAAGCAGGAGCGTTTACTAAAAATGTATTTTGTCCTGGGTCAATATCAATACTACTACTTCTGTTACTTACAAGAAAAAGATGATTAGCCTGATCTAAAAATACATTATTAAATTCAAGGAACATTGAGTTTACGTTGAATGGATACGACCAAATATAATTTCCTGATAAATCGAGGCAAAGTAAGTAACCATTCCCTTGATTGGCCGTGAATGGATGGTTAATTACCGAAACGCCAGGATCAAAATCGAAGTTACTAGAATATGAGCCGCACAAAATCAGTTTACCCGGATCAACAGTAATACCGTTGCATTCATCAAATCCGCTTCCTCCAAATTGTTTATACCAGATGAGTTGCCCTGTGTAAGATATTTTTTTTACAACTATATCATTACCACCATTTGGGATGAGTGTAATTGTTGACGGTCCAGGATCAACATCAGTAGATATATTAAATACTTGCGATATGTAAATTGCTGTATCGTAACCAATTACTCGTGTAATATCGCCTGCAGACAGATTGATAAAATTATTATAATGTCCGGAAGTATCCAATAAAATCATGGATATAGTTGACGCAAAAGTATTAGCCTGTACAAGATTGAGTGGGTCTGCATTATAGCTGGTTGCTGATTTAATACAAAATGACAGCCCCAAACTGGTATCTCCATATAGTTGCTGCGCCACTTCAAATCCGGTACTTCCCCACTGACGCGACCAACAATAATTTCCTGACTGATTTAACTTTAATAAAAAAATATCGGATGAACCGACTGATGAGAGGATTTGACTCCCGATTCCCGGATTAACATCAAAACTACCTGAGAACTCTCCGCCTACATATACTTCATTACCAAACACGCTTGCCCTGACAGTATTCAGATTATTAGTTGTTGACCCCAGCGTTTTCGCATAAATTTGATTCCCGTCGGAGTCAAGCTTAACTATAAAAATATTAGTGAGAGAAGGTGATGTTGCTCTCAGAAAACTAGTAGCCTGAGAAGGATCTGTGTCTATTGAATCGGCAAATTTTCCGAACAGATAAATATTATTTTGATTGTCAATTTTCACCTCACTGATTGTTTCAAATAATGTAGGGCCACCTATAGATTTCCCCCATATAAGTGAGCCTGCCGAGGAGTATTTACAGATAAAAATATCAGTTCCACCTGCCGATCTGATAAAATTTTGCTGAGCAGAAGGATCCACATCAACGGAATCTGTAAAATTCATGCAGGCGTACAAATTTCCCTGAGAGTCAAGTGTGATATTCGTATTTGCCAGACTGCCAAGACCTTTCTGAATCGGTACAGTCCAAGTTGGGGTTAAATTTTGAGCCTGTAGCGATGCAAAAGCAAAAAGTAACAGGATCAGTGATAAGAGTAAGCGGGTCATTGTTTTTGTAATTTAGTTTAGTTAAGTTGACGATATTTGTTATTATTCCACATAAACCGGTGTCTTCAATCTTCCGCCTGTAAAAAAATATTTCTTGTAATAATCCTCTTTCAAATCACTCACAACAACACCCGAATGCACACTTGCATGCGCAAACTTATCATTACCAAGATACACGCCAACGTGTGAAATCTGGCCTTTGCGGATTTTGAAAAACAGTATATCGCCTTCCTGCAGTTCGGCGCGCGGCACTGAGTCAACTTGCGCATATAAATCGCGGGAGCCGCCGCTGAGTTTGATGCAATATACACTGCGGTACATCTCGGCTACAAAGCCTGAACAGTCGATGCCTTTTTTGGTGTGGCCTGCATATTGGTAGCGCGTGCCAACCCAGTCGTGAACCTGATAGTAGAGGTAAGGTGTTGCGGCCGAATCAACATTGAGACCCATGCGGCCAAAGTAAACCTTCACCGGATCCTGCTTGGGAACTGCGGGCGTCGGCGGATCGTCGGGACGAAAAGCGGCGGTTATCAGCAGAACAAAGGCAAGCAGGAGGTTTCGCATGGCGGTTCAGCTTACGGGTGAAACATTTGTGCGCGGTGTAAAGCGGAAAAACACTTCGCGGCCGGCACGGGGCTTTACAGAGTTGCGTGCGGTTTCCATTGTGTGCAGCTCGAAGTAGGGTGCAAACAATGTGCGGTATTCGGCAGCACTGCCGCCGAAAGGCGGGCCACCTTCAAACTCAGCATCAAAAAGAACACCGGCCAATGTGCCGCCGGCATTGAGCAAGCTCTGCATTTTTTGCACATAAGCAGCACGCAGCGCGGGATTGAGTGCACAGAAGAATGTCTGTTCCAGTATTACATCGTAGCGTTCTGTATGCGCAAAAAAGTCGCCGCAGATAACGTGCGCTGCAGGAAATTCCGGAACCCTGCGGCGAAACGATTCAACTGCTTCGGGAGCAATGTCGAGCACAAACACATTGGTAAATCCGTTGTTGTGCAGGAACTCGGCTTCCCAGGCATTGCCTGCGCCGGGAATCAGGATGCGCATATCGCGGCGCGGAAGACTTAATGCAAACTCCGCAAGCGGCTCCGAAGGAGCGCCAAGATCCCAGCCGGTTTGACCGGCCTGCCAGCGTGAGTTCCAGTAGTCTGTGCCTAATTCCATGGCGCAAAAATAGTGATTATCCGGCATTTACCATTGCTACCATCCTGAAGCAAACAGGTTCATTGCGCCTTTCATGCCGCATTTAATGTATTGATTGTAAGCGGTTGCTGCCCGCACTCTGATCTGCTCGCCGGTTTCACGGTTCATCCATCCGTCTATTGCTGCTTTCAGCGTATAGGCTTCCGGGCCCATGAGGTTAGTTGTCCAGAGCAGCGGATAAGCATCGGCGGCTTTGAGTTGCGGTTTGAAGTAAGAGCGTGCCGCACAGCAAAGCAGTATTGCTTCGCGGCCTTTGTTTCCGGGAGCTGCGGCTACTGTATCAACTTCAAACTCCATTAATCCGTTATGACCAACATACGCCACCAATTGTGCATTGTTGAGTTGCACAAGTTCTGAAGTGCCGTTTTTGAACGGAACAGTGAGCGTATCGTTGCTGCGTCCAGCAATGTTGTTGACGAAAGCAATGGTGCAATCCTTAATGCGAGCGCCGCGCCAGGCATCAGCAACAAGTATGGTTCCGTTGCGGCGGTGTTTCCACGCAGCACGTTCCAAAATATGGGTGCGCGGGTTTTTCCAAATCTTGAGTAATTACCAATCGCTGCTGTTGGTGAAAAACGTGCGCACACCGTAGCCGCAGCCCCAATAGAGATTATTGCCCGGATCATTGCCGTTGCCGATTTTTTTAGGTACCGGAACAATGCCCTGACTGTCGTTATCGCAAAGCGCAACATGAACGTGTATCAGTTTTCGGCTCAGTTTAACAGAATCTTCACGAACTGAAATGGCAGAAACTGATTTTACCGAACGATAAGCAGGATTGGTCTGAAACCCAAAAAGCAGCAGGAGCGGAGCAATGAACAATAGTTTTTTAATGGAAGGGAGCATATTGTAGTGTATTTTTGCACACTCTAAATTACACAATGCAACAGACTCAGAAGCTCCGCACCAATTCTATTGTTTACTTTTTGTTATCGCTGCTGTTTCGGTTTTCGTACTTCGGCATTTTTTTGTTTGTGAGCGGGCTAAGTGGTTCGCAGCATGTTATTTTGCACATGTTGTTGGCAATAGCATCATTAGTAATGGGCTTTATGGCCTTGCGGATATTTAACCGCGCCAAAACCAGCGGAAGTAACGGAGGTTGTTTCTATCTGATTTTACTTATGCTGAATATCGTGGGTGGCATTGGTGCTGTGTTTTTTGCACTCGTACATTTATTTCATCAGCAAGGCTCCGACGGCGAAATCATGTTATGGATTTTCTGAAACGCCTGCTCAGTTTTATCCGCCCCGTTATTCTGCGTACCGAAGAAGGCCGCATTACTCAGCAGCTTGAAGTGGTTTATGAAAACGGACGCAAAGTGCTGCATGCTGCAACGGTAAACTATTCGTTCGGGGCGCTGCACGATGTGTTCAGGGCGGCACTGAAACGGGCTGATGTGCAGACATTAAATCCGCGTCAGGTGCTTATTCTCGGCTTCGGTGGCGGAAGCATTGCCCGGATTTTGCACCACGAATTGCAACTTGATGCAGCAATTACCGGTGTTGATGCCGATGAAATTGTGCTGCAACTTGCCCGCGAAGAATTTGATGCCGGCAAAATCAAACATCTCAAATTAATTACCGCCAAAGCACAGGATTTTGTGCAGCATGCAAAACCCGGCTACGATTTAATTTGTGTGGATGTGTTTGTTGAAGCCCAAGTTCCTGCTGAGTGCCGGACAAATGAGTTTATTAAACAACTTCATACTTTACTGAACAAAAAAGGGACACTGATCTTCAATTTCATGCGCTTTTTACCCGACGAACATTTGCCTCTGCAAACTTTTTTAAACTCATCGTTTTCATCTGTCGATGAAATGGTAATGCACCTTGGTGATGCCGATAATGTGGTGTGGGTTTGTACGAAGTGATTTTGTAATTTCATCAGATATGATGATTGAATTGAAATAGAAAAACTGAAATTTTGCGCAATTGAAAACGCTAACCCAATTGCTCAAATGCGAATACTTCATTCACTAATTACATTGTCTGCACTCAGTTTCATTTTAACAAGTTGCGAACCTTCTGCTGCCGAGAAGCGCGAGAAAATTGCCCGTGAAGAACGAATGAACCCGGCTAGATTTCTAACTGCTTCAGGTACTTACCGTGAAACCGTGTTCGGGAACAAAATGAAAATTTCGGGATATGTTGTAAGCACTGCTCAAGTTGCTGGCTTCACCAATATTCGAATTAAGGTAAGATATATTTCTGCTCAGGATGTTGAATTAAAACATGCCTATTATACACTCAATGAGTTTGTTGCTCCTGGCAAAGTTGTAAACTTTGAATGGAAGATTCAACGCCCGACTAATTGCCGAAAATTAGGCTGGGACGTTGTCGGTGCTGATTCTCATTAGTCAAATCCGCATCCGATACAGCATCCTGTTTGCATCCGATTTTCGGTCGATGCAGAGGAAATACGCATAATTATTTCGGATAATCATTTTAGTAATAAACGGCATGTTGCTGATTTCCGAAATTCTTATCGGCTGCAATGTTTGTAAATCAAGCCGATAAAGGGTCGATATTCCGTTGCTTACTGTTGTGGTATAAAGTAATCCTGTGGCATCATCACGCCAAACCTTTTCACTCCAGTCTTTCAGCGTTGAGAATGTTAAATAGACTGTATCAGCAATGGTGCAACTATCGGTAAAACGCACAGCAAATTTATCGGTATAACGAAACACCCAAACAGCACTGTCGTTGATCAGCAGCGGCGCATTCAGAGGGCGCAGGTATTGCTGATCCTGCTCATCGGGCGGAATCTCGCTGCGCAGGGTGTTGATGTTGTTTTTGATTACACTAACCGGATACAAATAACCTTCGCCGCGCCGCCGTTTCGCAAGAAAATAACGAATGTCATATTTCTCACAAAAATAATTTACTGCTGCGGTATCAGAAGCATAATAGAAGGACTCAGTTATTCCATTCTCTGAAACATAATAATTGTTGCGAAGGTTTTTGAATGTGGAATATTGAAGATACAAACGACCTTCATAAAATAATTTGCAAGGCACTAAGGTGCGTTCAAACTCGTTGCGAGTATTGGGATAAATCAGCTGCAACTTTTCGTAATCATAATAGACCTGCCAGAAACTATCGGCACTCAGCAAGAGCACATTGCCCAAGCAATCGCGATAAAGTTTTTGAACGCTGCTTTTTACAGGCATTGTACTGATTACATTTCCGGTAAAATCAGTTAGAATTAATTGTGAAGAAAGCCGGCCGCCGCGGTGAGCAAGCATCAACAAATAATCGTCGTAAAACTCAATATCAGCAGCCATGAGCGATGAGTCTTTCTGGATACATTTCACAGCTTCGGCTTCAATTATAACTTCACTCAGTAACGCGGCATTTACAGGAAGACGGAGCACTAAACCGGTATCCGGTTGCTGAGCTATAAATTCGGTGGTGCTGTATCCGATACCGGTTACCACAAGCGTAACCGGAAACTGATTACAGGCAATTTTAAAACGCCCGTCAGCATCGGTAAGTGCGCCTTTGGTTGTGCCTTTCACCAATACAGCAATCCAGGGCACAGGCTGATTCGTTGTATTATCAATAACGATTCCTCCTGTAAATTCCTGTGCAGTTGCCTGTGCAGCAACCAAAAGTAAAAACATAGAAAACAACCGACGCATCGCAGTTAAGACGCAGCCGGACGAAAATTTCATAAACTTTAGTGAAAAAGAATTGAGTGCATCAAGCTGAACGCCGCACCACAAGCTGCGCAACTCCGATATTAACGACCTGCACAGCATCGCCGGATTCGATATAACCGGTTTCGGCTGTGGCATCGTAGATCTCGCCGTCGATAGTTACTTTGCCGGCTGGGCGAAGGATAGTACTGGCAATTCCTTTTTTACCGGTAAGCTCAGCGGCCTGAGCTTTCATGCCGGTGCTTTCGTAACCGTGGTTTGAATCCTGCTCGTTGTTCAGTACAATTTTGCTGAACAGTTTTGAGCCAAAAAACTTTTCGCTGGCCCAGATAGATCCGAACAATGTGGTAAGCACAAGCACCAGCACAATGAGCGAAACTTTTACAAACGCCGCCCAGTTGGGCATCGGAATCGAAGAGCCGTCGGGAACGGAGCCTACCAGTGCAAGCGACAATCCGGCTACCATAAGCACGATTCCCGAAATGCCGATCACTCCGAAACCGGGAATGGCGACTAATTCAATAATCAGCAGCACCACACCTGCCAGAAACACGAGTATTTCCCAATGTGCCGCCAAACCATCAATGTAAAGCGGAGCAAAGTAGAGTACGGCTGCGGTTATTGCTACAACCAGCGGAAACCCGATACCGGGCGATTGAAGTTCAAACCAAATGCCGCCGATTATAAGCATGATGAGTAATCCGCTCACAAAAGGCAAGAGCAGGAAATCTATGATTTTGTCGAGCGCAGTAGGAGCGTAGCTGACCACTTTATAACCAGTGTAGCCGGAGCGTTTGAGTAGTTCGGAAAGTTCATTGCTTTCGGCTTCACAATAGTTGTTGGCAATGGCTTCGGAAGTGGTAAAGCTGAGTACGCGGCCCGATTCGTTAACGCCTTCGATTTGGATGCGCGGATCGTTCATAGCTTCGGCAATGCGCGGATCGCGTTTGTTGGCTTCTGCGGTTGCGCGCAGCAGTGATCGCATGTACGACTGATATTTTTCGGGAGCGGGAACACCGTTGGCATCTACCACAGTTGCAGCACCGATACTGGCTCCGCGGCTCATATATATACTGTCGCAGGCAATGGAAATAAGCGCTCCGGCCGATGCAGCATTGCGGTCAACCCAAACCATAACCGGACGGTCGTAGTCTAGAATGTGCTGGCGAATATTATCGGCTGCATCAAGTGCTCCGCCAAACGTATTCATTTTGATGAGTACACAGGCGGCATTCATTTCCCGGGCCTGACGAAAAGCGGCTTGTGTTTGGCGCCACGACGGAGGGCCGATTTCATCGTTAAGTTCAAATGTGTAAACGAGTTTTGCAGGCTCTGTTGGTGCTCCGCCGCCAAAATCAGAGCCGCCGCCCGAAGGTGTCATATCCGTGTATTGAAACGGAATGCCAAACGGTAATGCAAGTTCAATCATCGGAACGGTTCCGCCGCCGGTTCCGTCGCCAATTCCGGAAGTCATTTCTCCGGTTGTTACATCTGGCGATGCAGCTTCGCAAGTAACATTGGTAACAATTACCTCTGTATTGGTGATGGTTTCTTTTCCTTTGCGTTTGGCATTGGCCGATAATAATTCATGTCCGCAAAGCAGCAGAAGCACTATCAGCGAAAAACGAAAAAGGGTTTTCATGCTTTGGTCTAATGCTTACGAAGTTAAGCAAATACTTTCTGAAAAATGCAGCGGTTGATAAATGGTCGGAAATCGTGGATAAACTGATTTATTTTAAAAGAACGTATGCAATGCACAATGGGCAGTTTGCAAGAACATGCTAATACCGTTTTACTTAAAATTCATGATTTTCAGCTATACGTTTTGGCCGGTGAACTGTATGATTTTAATGTTAACAGGCATTATTAATTACACTAATTCAAATATAATCAGTAAATTACATTCAATACATTAAGCCGGCTTGGGAGTGCCACAGGAAAGAATAGCCGGCAATTCAGCATTCAGTCAATTCTTTTGATGTAGTTGCCATTCTCTCTCTCCGGCAATTGTTGCGCATTACCTCCTCGTTCGGGAGTTGCAATTTTCAGCAGCTCTGCTCACCAATTGGTTTTGAAAATCAGGAGTTCATTAAGATGGATGCGGCATGATAATTTATATTAAGTACATGGTGAGTTTGCGCTGTAAAATGATGGTTCAGCAGGAACTCGAAAAATTAGGCATTCCTTTTTCAGATCTCGATCTCGGTAAAGTTGATTTGCCCGATACAATTTCATCCGATCAATTGCATCAGTTAAAAGATAATCTGATGCGTTCCGGTCTTGAAATGCTCGACGACAGAAAAAGTATAATAATTGAGCAAATTAAAAATGCAATTATTGAAATGATTCATCATGCAGAGGATGTACCTAAGGTCAATTATTCAGAATATATAAGTACGCAACTTAACTATGATTACACCTATCTGTCAAATCTGTTTTCAGAAGTAAAGGGAATTACAATTCAGCAATTCATTATTCTGAATAAGATTGAACGTGTGAAAGAGTTATTGCTTTATGATGAGTTGAACCTTACTGAAATCTCTTATAAACTCCATTACAGCAGTGTTGCGCATTTATCCAATCAGTTTAAAAAGATTACAGGACTTACACCTTCTTATTTCAAGCAACTGAAGAAAAAGAGAATGAGTAATCTTGAAGATATGTGAAAGATGTAATCTTTCAATCGCTTTGTGTAATGCTGAACTATATATAGTGTGTCACCTTTGTGGTATAATTAGTATTCATTAATATATCATTCAATCATGGACACAACGCACACACAACCTACCGGAACATTTAAAATTACCGGCGATTGGGCCGTTCAGTCGAAACATCTGAAACAACAATTTTCGCAACTTACTGATGCTGATTTGACTTTTGAAGCTGGTAAAGAGAATGATTTGCTCAAGAAAATTGAAACCCGCCTGAACAAAAAGCGTGATGAAGTAATCAACATCATCAAAAAAACGCAAACCGAAAAAAGCTGAGGTTGAGCCGATATGTATAGGTATGAATATCCGTCAGACATATACAGTTGATTAACCGATGCAAGAGGCAGAATTTAAAAGTTCTGCCTCTTCGTTTATATAAAAGTTTACTATTCGTATTTACTATAAACTCACAGAACTATCATGGAAGCAGAAAATAAATATGCAGAAGGCCAATATGTGCATGCAATAGACAGTCCGCACATTAAACTTATAATTCGGCGTTACCTTGATCGAATCTACTACTGTAAAATAGCAGAGTTTCCGGAGCACGATGATTTGGTTTATTTCGAACGTCAAATTGAACCGGATACAGATAAAAAAGATACAGCCAAGTCAATTAACGGAACTTCCGGATCATCAATTGAACATCAATAAACTAATTTAATTAATTCAAACTCTGTGAATAATGTAATTTATATGTATTTTCTTGTAATGGTGATATAGCCTTAATAATTCACCTTTGCTCTGTGAAAATGATTTCACCGATTAAACCTATAAAATGAAAAATTATCTGTTAATACTTGCCTTTAGTGGTCTTGTACTTGCGTCAGTAAACCAATCCTGCAGCTCTCCTGAAACAAAAGTAAAGGATGCCGGACTTGAAGTAATTGATGCACAGAAAAAACTTGATGAGTCGAATCAAAAGTACAATCAGGAAATTGAAAACTACAGAAAGGTAACTGCCGAGAATGTAGCTGCTAATTACCAGATGATTACCGATTATAACACCCGGCTGATTCTGAATAAAAAGAAAATGGATGCCGATACACAAATTAAAATTGTTGAGCTGGAAAAAAAGAACAACCAGATGAAAGCCCGAATGGATAATTACAAAGCAGACGGAGCTGATAAATGGGAAAGCTTTAAAAAAGAATTTGATTATGATATGGAAGAACTTCGCAGTTCTTTCAAAGGTCTTACTAATGATAATGTAAAGTAAACTCGCGTTTCTGGAAAAGAGCAAACAGGCTTTATAAGATCCTCCGCAAATTAATAAAGTCCTGATTTTTGCAGCCGGATGAATCAGTAGCACATATAACACAAGTGCTGTTGCTGGTTCATCCGGCATCTTTATTTATCAGCTTTTTAGCACATTAAAATTTTGCTTTATGACGAACAGCGTTCAAAATTGGAATGTCATGATTCTGAACATGACCATGCTTATTCACGATGAATGTCCTGAACTATCTAAATACATAGATGAAATGCATACTGATTTGGTTATTGCTGATAAACCGGAACTATCGACAACTGTTCTGAAACGCTATTTTGAATCGCTTTTTAATCTACTTAGCAAATATAGATTTACATCTTCGTGATACTGGCTGATATGTGTGAATATTGTAATGATTTGTAATTTTATTATAATGTTTGTTGTTGAATTTAGTTGTTGATTTGTATGTAAATAATAAATACATATACTTATGAAAAAGAAATTATTTTTTAGCTTTCTGCCTTTATTTTTGCTGTCTCAGCAAGGCATTACTCAGAACACAGATATTGACCCGCGCGAGCGCTTAACATTTGGAGTAAAAGCAGGTATCAACTATTCTAATGTATGGGACAAGCAAGGTCAGGAATTTCAGGCTGATCCCATAGTTGGGTTTGCCGGAGGTGTTTTTGTACTGATTCCTGTTGGTATGTTTGCCGGCATTCAACCTGAGTTTCTGATTTCTCAGAAAGGATTTCAAGGGTCAGGAACATTGCTTGGTTCACAATATTCATTTTCGAGAGTAACAACTTTTATTGATATTCCGGTTTTATTTGAAATTAAACCAGCACCGTTTTTGTTCATTGTCCTGGGGCCGCAGTATTCTTTTCTGTTAACAGAGAAAAATGAATATACATTCGGTGCAAACAGTACAGTGCAGCAACAGGAGTTTGATAACGACAATGTGAGAAACCACATCTGTCCAAAATAGCTAAATAAAAAAGAGAGGATGGTGTACCTAAAATAGGTACATTGTTTTTACGACAAAACAACCCCCATCCTCATGGTAAATTTA
>JBKDHA010000128.1:0-4236 GCA_046335555.1 Bacteroidota bacterium | reverse complement strand
GATTATTGAAAATGCCCGTTACGCCAATCTGGAAGTCGAATTGTTCGACCCTAAATCATTTACGGCCGATGATGTAGATAAGTATAATGATCTGGCTATGCTGCGCGACTGGATTTCAGAACGCATGCAGCACGATGAAATTGAAATCCTTCCGGCTTCGGGCGAGATGGCTGATAAGGTAGCCCGCAAGCACAATGCCGAAGAGATTTACATTGCCGGTGTATTCAGCTACAAACAACCCCGTTCAAACCGCGGAACCATTCTGCTGGCCTCACTTTTCCTTTATCCGGCTCTCCCCTTTGCAATAGTGTATGCGCTTACACCTGAACAGGATACCTATTTCTTCTCGCTTGTGTACAACCTGCATTACGGCACACAGCGCATGAAACGGGTGATACACATGAAGTCAAAATCGAGAAACGGCTATATCAATTCGCAGATGTACGACCTGATGCTTCAAATTAAACGTAGTCCTGGTCAAAAGAAATAACCTCACTCGCATGAAAAAGCTATTTACAATTCTATTGGTTCTGTGTTCCGCAAAAATAGTCTGGTCACAGATCCCCGGCTATCAGGGCAAACGTCTGATGATTAGTTATTCGGGGCAAACATTCATTCGTTATGACAGAGACGAATTTGGCAATATTGAAGATGGTTTCATTTCGAGTACGCGTTTTTCATGGCGGAATGAACTTAACTTATCCTACGTAGTTTCACGTAAATCAACCCTTGGTGTCAGTGCCTTCTATGCCCGCCCCAAAGCCACATGTAACTATGAAAATGTTTCTTTCAATTACATAAACCCGCAGAGCGGTATTACACTCGCAAATACGGCCTCTGTAAACCTTAATGAATTTGACAAATCCGGTGAGCTTCGTTTCACGCAGTTTGGGGCTACATTTAACTGGCAGTTCTTTCCCAAAAAATATATTGCTCCTGTAGGTACATATCACCAGTTTAGTGTGGGTTTTATGATGGCGCGAATACCACTGGAGAATGAAAATGAAATTCGTTTAAAAGAAAATCAAACCTGGCAAGGATCAAATTCATATCAGGCTGTACTTAGAGAACCTTACAAATTTTCATGTGCACGTTTCAGTTATCATCTCGGGCGACAGAATCCGATAGGTAAAAATATTTACCTGAATACCGCTATTGGTTTTGTGCGGTTTTATGGCAACGACTTTACATCAACCAACTTGTTCAGTAATCGCTCTACCAGTTATGGATCGTTACTCACATTGGAAGAATACCTGAACAACATGATTTCCCGCAATTTACTGCGCACTCAAATGTTTGAAATTAAGTTTGGGGTCGGTTTTATAAAATAAGTGTCTGATGAAAAACACTTTTTTTCTCGTGTTCTTTTTTACCTGTTCGTTTCATGCAAGTGCACAGGAAGAACTTTCGAAAGAAGCACCTGTGCTTCGGATTCGTATCAACGGAGCTGTGTATGGCGATTATTTGAACCGTTGGAATGGAATTTATGACTCGCCAGATCTGCAAAGTATTGAGCAGATTACAAGCGGCGGGTTTAAACTTGGCATCGATTACCGCACCCGTGCCTATCAGCCTCTTGGCAGTCACGGTGTTGATTTTTCACTGATTGCCGGAGGAAAAAGCGCAAGTTTTCAAGTAGGCATTCCCGGATCAGGCCCCACGTCCATTCCATCCGAAAGCCGAGGCGAACCGAATTATTACGGATGCCAGGTTACATCCACCGGACTCGAACTAAGTCCGCAAGCCAGCGTATTTTATGTATATGGTTCAGAAAAACAACTGGAGTTTACTTACGGGGTTGGATTGAATTTTCTTTATCAAACCAACAAACTGGCACTGATGAGTCAGCAATCATCTTTTGATACGCTTGCTTTTATTCCGCGCGGGCTTAGCGGCTATTCCTCGTCCTACGCCGCCTTTCATACATCAGCCGAATTTTTTCTAGGTTTCAGAAGGGCCTTCCGGCGACTAGCCTTAGGAGGCAATCTGGGTATTCAGCAACACCTGCTTGGTAAAAAAGGGTATCACCCCAAAACAGCGGTGTCGTATCAGATCAACATCATCTACACGATAAAACAACTGTAACCGGGTAATTTTTAATTGCTTCATGGCTTGCTGGCTTTAGCTTAGCTCTGTTTGTTTACCGCGAAAACTTCTCTTTATCCAGCTCGCTGAAATACTTTTTGCCAAAACCAAAATGCGCAATAACTACTGAGCCATTGTAAACCGCTGAGGTAGCATAGCTTTTTACTTGAGCTTTCAGTTTTTTGCGTTTGCGCAATGTGCGAGGCAATTGGCCGTAAAAGTTAAAATGCGCGCGAAGCACAGCCAAGCAATGCTTCCAATCGCCGGCAACCAAAAACCGCACACCGGCAACACCGTCGATGATGAGGCGGATAAAAATCTTTACACCAAACCATCCGGGGGCGTGATTTTTGGCCATCATCACCAAATTATTGCGGAAGTTGAGAAACGTTTTGCGCGGATTAATCTGCGAGAGTGTTCCGCCGCCAATATGATATACAATTGAATTGCCGCAATACCCAATGCGGCGGCCCATGTTGCGCAAACGCCAGCAGAGATCAATTTCCTCCATGTGCGCAAAGAAATCTTCGTCGAGCCCTTCGGCAGCACGCCAGTCGGTTGCGCGCATCATCAGACAGGCGCCGGTAGCCCAAAATACATCGCAGGTATCATCGTACTGGCCGTTGTCGGTTTCAAATGTGTTGAACAGCCGGCCGCGGCAAAACGGAAAACCCCATTTATCAATAAAACCACCGGCTGCACCGGCATACTCAAATGCTTCCCGGTGACGAAAACTACGGATCTTTGGCTGACAGGCGGCCATATCTGGATTCTCGTCCATGAGTTTTACCAGCGGTTCCAGCCAGCCCGGAGTAACTTCAATATCAGAATTGAGCAGCACATAGTAATCGGCCTGCACCTGGCTCAGCGATTCGTTGTAACCGCGGGCATAGCCACCGTTTGAGGAATTGCGGATAACGCTGATCTGCGGATATTGCTGTTCAAGCCAAACAACAGAATCGTCGGTTGAAGCATTATCAGCTACGATGAGTTGAACGCTGCTGTGTGTATTTGCAACAACGGCAGGCAGAAACTGTTCGAGCAAAGCCCGGCCGTTCCAGTTCAGAATTACAACAGCGGTGGTTGACATGGTCGCAAAAATAGGTGTTTTGATTCGGTACAACCACTTATGCTATATTTGTATTGCAAATCAATAAATAACGATTAATTTTTGATCTCACTTTTCTCCATTTAATTGCAGGGAGTGCAATTTTTATAATATGAATACGCGCCTGCGCATAAAACACTTCGGTCCTATTCAGGAAGGATTTACAGACACTAATGGATGGCTGGAAATCAATAAATTAACTATTCTTATTGGGAATCAGGGAAGTGGAAAAAGTACGGTTGCAAAGGTATTTTCTACACTTTCTTGGCTTGAAAAAGCCTTAGTAAGAGGGCAATTTAAAGAGCGGGGAACTAATGTTGAAAAATTGAAAGAACTCTTCACATATCAAAATATTGAAGATTACTTTAAACCAAATTCGCTGATTGAGTATGAAGGTAGTGCCTATTATATATACTATTCAAATCAGCAGCTTTCTATTTCTAAAAGCGAAAAAAACGGATACCATTTCCCAAAAATCATGTACATACCTTCCGAAAGGAATCTTGTAAGTACAGTAACAAACGTTAGAAAACTTGAAGGACTCCCTCAGACACTTTATACATTTGCTGATGAATACTTTAAAGCTGCTGATTATTCAAAAAGCAGTATTGATATTCCGCTTAACAATATAAAATTCGACTATCCAACATCTGATGAGCCGGGAAAGATTAATGGCGAAGATTTTACACTAGAATTACCCAAAGCGTCTAGTGGATTGCAATCATTTATACCCTTATATGTCGTTCTACGTTATCTGAACGAAATCATTACAACACAATTATTCACAAATGTTGCAGATCGAAATCTGGAAAAGCAAAAACTTTTGCGAGAAGAGATCAGAAAAATATATTCAAACCCATCATTTTCAGAGCAAGTTAAAGAAGCAATGCTGGAAGAAGTTTCTAAGAAATTTATCTATGATGCATTGATTAATATTATTGAAGAACCAGAACAAAATTTATTCCCTGATTCACAGAATAAGCTTTTGGATGTATTATTTTCATTTAATAATTCAGGTATTTCAAATAAACTAATTATTACAA
>JBKDHA010000127.1:0-7582 GCA_046335555.1 Bacteroidota bacterium | reverse complement strand
ATTTTATCAAACATCAGATTCATTACATGAAACGAACTGTTTTATTTTCTGTATTGGTTGCGCTTACTGCCGTTGCCTGTGAAGCTCCGGGAAGTAAAGAAACACCCGCAACAAAAACTGAATCACACACAGATACGGTTGTAGGTTCTGCAATCCCAAATGAAGACAAAGCGCAAATGGATTTTATTAATTCATTCTATACATCCTACATTTCGTGGCAAACAGACTTGAATCACACGCAGTTGGATATTGAGGAGTTAAAAAAACAAACATGCACGCCCGAATTACTTAAATCGCTCGAACAGCAGGAACTTGAAGCTGATCCGTTTCTGAATGCACAGGATGTAGATTTTTCGTGGCTGTCGTCTCTTGCTGTTGAAAAGAAGGGAACTAATCAGTTTGTTGTTAGTTACCGAACAGGTTACAACGATCAGGTGATACGAATTGGTGTTGGACTTGTTAAGGACGGCAGTAGTTATAAAATTGCTTCTGTAGAGCCGGGATAGATAAAAAATAAAACCTTCAAGGTTTAAGAAACCTTGAAGGTTTTATTTTTTATCTATCGTTGTTTTAAAACTTCGTCACTTTCACCGGCTTTCCGGGTGCGTATTCTTCGCGCTTCACCAATTTCCCGGTTACATCATAGTAGTTCCAAGTGCCTGTTTTGGTAGGCATGTAAGCGGTTGCACCTGCGGGCAATTCGGTGAACTGTCCGTCGATAGCTTTTTTACCGTTTTCGTAATATTCGGTATAAGCGCCAATGTAGCCGAAGCGGTAATGCGTTCCTGTAATTTGCGGTTTGCCGTTGCAATGCAGTTTATTGGCAGGAACGGGTTGCAGTGAAGTGGGATTGTAGTTGAGCACCATTAATCCGCTTTCACACCATTCCTGAAGCAGAGTGCAGTTGCCCGAAGCATCAAACAAATATTTCAAAGCCGGCTTGCCCGAAGGGTGGTATTTCATTTCAACCAGCGAATCGGTGTACTGGATGCGTTCGCTTTTGAGTATGCCGTTTGCATACCAGGTTTTACCAATAGGAAAGCCCGGATTTTTAGAATTCGCGTAATCGTATTCCTCGCGAAGCTGTCCGTTTTTGTACCAAACCCGCCACATACCGGTGCGGTGTCCGTACTTGGTAAAATGCTGTTCGGCCATTTTTTGCGAGAAGGCAAAATCGTAGTAAAGTGTCCAGTCGCCTTTGCGCAGAAAATCGCGCACTAAGTATGCGGTATCGCGTTTTGATGAGAGTTCATCAACAAGCGAAGTGTCTTTATAACAGGCCTGATTCATAAGCGTATCCTGCTGTGCATTTGCAGTTAACGGGATTATCGAAAGCAGTGCCAGAATAGCTGTAATGTTGAAATAGCGTTTCATAGTAACTGAGTAATGCAGTTTTTGTGCCAAACCGTTTTTTATCCGATTTGATTACACATAGCGGTGCGGATGGCCAGAAAATCGGCTGCTTTGAGTGATGCTCCGCCAATAAGGCCGCCGTCAACATCGGGACAGGCAAAAAGTTCGGCGGCATTTGTTGGGTTGCAGCTTCCGCCGTAGAGCAGGGGCAGAGTGTTGGCCGCGCTGCTGTATGTTTCGGCTACCACGCTTCTGATAAATGCGTGCATTTCCTGAGCTTGTGCGGCGCTGGCAGTAACGCCCGTGCCAATTGCCCAAACCGGTTCGTAGGCAATAATGCAGCGTTGCACAGCATTTTCGCCGGCGGGCAGCAATCCGTTTTCGAGCTGGCGGCGAACTACATCAAAATGTTTTCCGCTTTCGCGCTCGGGCAAAGTTTCGCCAATGCAGAAAACCGGCACAAGGTTATGAGCAAGCAATTGCTGCGTTTTTTTGAGCAGGAGTTCGTCGGTTTCGCCAAAATACTGTCGGCGTTCAGAATGGCCTGTAATTACGTGCGTAACGCCTACTGAGGCCAGCATACTTGCCGAAACTTCGCCGGTATAAGCTCCTTCGTTTTCCTGATGCACATTTTGCGCGCCGAGGGCTATTCCGTGAATGCCTGAAATTTGCTTGTGTACACTTTCGAGCAACGCCGAAGGCGGACAGAGCAGCGTAAGAATATTGCCCGCCGGCTGTGCCGAAACGCCCGCAGCTACTGCAGCAGCCAGTTCAAGCGCCCCGTTGCGGGTTTTGTTCATTTTCCAGTTACCGGCAATTATTTTCTGTCTCAAAATAGAATTGAATTGATGTGGTGAACGCGCAGTAAATATAGGGGCTTTTAAATGATGAACATTGCTTGTTTAGATCAGATAAAGCAGCATTTGTAAGCCAAACGAAATGCCGAAGATCAGCCAAAATTGGTTGAGCGGTGCTGCAAAAATTGCCCTGATTTTTTTGTGTGCATAAACCGCAAGGCTGAATCCGAAAAACACCAGCGGTAAAATATAGGTTTCGGGCGCAGGAATTGCAAGAAAAACATCGAGCGGCGAAGGCGGATCATTCTGGTGAAGGAGGCTGAAAATTATTGCTCCGATATTGCCCGAAACTGAACCGCTGAGTAAAAAAACTGCCAGTTTCCAGCCCCAGTTTTTCTTTTTGAACAGCAGGTAAAATGTTAGCGGATAGGTAATGAGCCAATGGATAAAAAGTATGTCGTAGAACTCCCACGAACCGCTGTCTTCACTGAACAAAAACAACAGCAGACTACTGTCGAAAAAAAACGTAATGATGAAAATAATACTAACCGGCAAAAGTGCAATTATCCAAAGTCTTCGTTCGCTTGCATTAGCGGCTGTTTCGGGTGTGCCAACAAACAATTGCGAAGCACTGCGCCCGGCATTTATGGCTCTGTTGAGTGGCGAATTTTCGGAAGCTGCACGATTTGCTTCAGCCTCTGTTTCGAGCTCTTCTTTGAGCATGGCAATTTCATCGGGCGAAAGTTGCCGGCCCGAAATAATTTCTTTAGCCGCCTCAACAGCTTCGGGTTGGTAATCATCCGAATTGTTGAGAATATACAGCAGCTGAAGATTTGTGTATGCTTTGTATTTTTCTTTGAAATCAATCATTGAAATAATGTTGTAAACCCCGAAGATAAATTGTTTTTGATTAAACCTTCGAGGTTTCAAAAACCTCGAAGGTTTAATCAAAAACCTCGAAGGTTTAAGCGAAGACCTCTAAGGGTTAGCTATTAATTTTTTTTGCTGCTGCTGTGTTGCAGCGGAAAGCCCGAGCCGAACGTTTTATTATGCGCTGATGATTCGCTCCAACTTAAACAGAATGTTTTTGTGCGGGATGAATTATCTGCTGCGGATGCAGAAAATTCGCCGAACCGATTAACTTTGTCGCTCTTATTCAACATCAACTATGTCAGCCACAGCCACTGAACTCAAAAACACAGCCCTTTCGGCTACTCACATTGCCCTTGGTGCCAAAATGGTTCCCTTTGCCGGTTACAACATGCCTGTTTCGTATGCGGGCCTTAACGAAGAGCATCTGACCGTGCGCAACGGTGTTGGTGTTTTTGATGTGTCGCACATGGGCGAGTTTATTCTGAAAGGCGACAAAGCACTCGACCTGATTCAGCTTGTAACCAGCAACGATGCTTCGCAGCTTTTCGACGGGCGTGTGCAGTACTCGTGCCTGCCCAATCCTTCGGGCGGAATTGTTGATGATCTTTTGGTGTACCGCATGGATGAGAAAACCTACATGCTGGTGGTTAATGCCTCAAACATTGCCAAAGACTGGAACTGGATCAGCAGCCACAACACATTTGGTGTTGAGATGAAAGACATTTCAGACCGCACTTCACTGCTCGCCATTCAAGGCCCGAAAGCACAAGCTGCGTTGCAAAAATTGACCGATGCAAATCTTGCTGATATTCCGTATTACCATTTTGTGAAAGGCAAGTTTGCCGGTTTCGATAATGTGGTAATTTCAAACACAGGCTACACAGGTGCCGGTGGTTTTGAGATTTATTTCGACAACGAACAGGCCGACGGAATTTGGAAAGCGGTGTTTGAAGCCGGCGAAGAATTTGGTATCAAACCCATAGGACTCGGTGCGCGTGATACATTGCGTTTGGAAATGGGCTTCTGTCTTTACGGCAATGATATTGATGATACCACATCACCCATTGAAGCCGGTTTGGGCTGGATCACCAAATTCAACAAAGACTTTGTAAACAAAGATGCGTTGCTGGCACAAAAGGAAAACGGTGTGCAGCGCAAACTCGTTGGTTTTGAAATGATCGACCGCGGCATTCCGCGCCACGATTACGAAATTGCCGATGCCGAGGGAAACATTATTGGCAAAGTAACTTCAGGAACACAATCGCCCTCGCTGCAAAAAGGCATCGGAATGGGCTATGTGAAAACTTCGTTCAGCAAAGCGGAGACTGAAATCTTTATCAAGATTCGCGACAAAGCCTTGAAAGCAAAAGTGGTTAAAGTGCCTTTCTTTAAAGCATAATTCAATATTGATTCATGAAAAGAGACAGTGCTGTGCAAACACGCTGTCTCTTTCTTATTTTCGTAGCATGTCTGCCGAAACCACTCCACTGAAAATAGATGCCTGTTTCTCGCCTTTCCTTTATCCGGTATATGCCGATACGGAAAGCATTGTAGTTATCATTGATGTGTTGCGCGCTACTTCGGCAATTTGCACTGCATTTCACTACGGTGCTGCCAGTATGATTCCGGTTGCCACCGTTGATGAAGCCCGCGCACTGCAAGCAACCGGAATGCTGGCCGGTGCCGAGCGCGATGCGATTAAAGTTGAAGGCTTTGATTTCGGTAATTCGCCCTACGATTATATGGGCGATCATGTGAAAGATCAAACCATTGCCATCACCACAACCAACGGCACTCAGGCGCTTGATGCTGCCAAAAATGCGTACAAAGTTGTGGTGGGTGCATTCACCAACATTACGGCGCTTTGCGATTGGTTAGTAGCTGAACAACGTCCGGTGCTGCTGCTTTGCTCGGGCTGGAAAAATCGCTTTAATCTCGAAGATTCTTTGTTTGCAGGTGCTGTAACGCAGGAACTCATTAACCGAAATCCTGATTATAAATTGGGTGATGCCTGTCTGGCGCTGCAATATCTCTATCAGCAAGCCAAAGACGATCCTTATAAATTCCTCAGCCGCGCATCGCACAAAGAACGCATGGCACGTCTGGGTTTAAAAAAAGACATCCGCTATTGCCTCACACCCGATCAGACAACAGCGATTCCCATATTGATTGACGGAGCACTCGTGAAATTAGAAGCCGAAATCGCCGCAGGTGATTAAAAAATCACACAAATATCATATCGCTTTTACACTTCTGAGCGGCAGTCAAAGAAACACTCTTCACTTTTCACTACTTTAGAGGAATGAAACTTCTGAAGCGATCACTCACCATTTTGTTTTTGCTGATTGCAGGCTGGCTGCTGCTGCTTCCCGCACCGCAAGCCGAGTCGTGGGGCTTTTGGGGGCACCGCCGCATCAATCGTATGGCTGTGTTTACATTGCCGCCCGAAATGATGGGGTTTTACAAAAAGCATATCGAATACATTACCGAACATGCTGTTGATCCCGACAAACGCCGCTATGCAATACCCGAAGAAGCACCCCGACATTACATTGACATAGACCATTACGGGAAGTTTGCATTCGACAGTATGCCGCGGTTTTGGAAGAAAGCCGTTGCCAAATATTCGGAAGATACTTTACAGGCTTACGGCATTGTGCCGTGGTGGATTGATGTAATGACGTACCGCCTCACAGAAGCATTCCGCCAGGGCAACGTTGATAAAATTCTGCAGTACTCGGCCGAACTGGGGCACTATGTTGGTGATGCGCACGTACCGCTGCATACAACAGAAAACTACAACGGACAACTGACCAATCAGCACGGCATACATGGTTTCTGGGAATCGCGGGTGCCGGAGTTGTATGGTGATAGCTACGATTACTTTGTAGGCCGTGCGCGATATATTGAATCTCCAATTAACGCTGCGTGGCAGTTTGTTTACGAAAGTCACAGCTCGCTCGACTCAGTGCTGTTTCTCGAAGCACAGTTAAATGCATCAACGCCACCCGACCGTAAGTATGCTTACGAATCGCGGGGGGCAACCAATATGCGGGTTTACAGCGAAGAGTATTCGCGGGCTTACAGCAACACATTAAACGGCATGGTAGAGCGCCGCCTGCGCGCATCCATTTATTACACCGGAAGTTTGTGGTACACCGCCTGGGTGAATGCCGGTCAGCCCGATTTGCGTAAGCTTGAGGAAAAAGAAGTGAGCGACTCCATGAAAAAAGCACAAGCCGAAGAAGAATTTCTCTGGAAAAACGGGAAGTTGAAAGGCAAGGGCCATGAAGACTGAACCAGTTCCGGTAATTCTCAAAAGCAGTTTACTTCCCGTTAAGCATGGTTTCAGTACGCGGCACGGAGGTATTTCTCCGGCACCGTTCAATAGTCTGAACCTCGGCGGCAGCGAAGACACCGCAGAAAACATTGCCGAAAACCGCCGCATTTTTTTGCATGCACTGGCTCTTGATTCAAAAAATGTAGCCTGGATGAAGCAAGTGCATGGCACAGATGTGTTCATTGCGCAACCGGGCGTGCAAACCTGCGATGCACTTGTTACAGCAGAGCCCGGAATTACATTAGCCGTAAGCACTGCCGATTGTTATCCGCTGCTTTTTCATGATCCGGTAAACCATGTAATTGGCGTTGCTCATGCCGGCTGGCGCGGAACATTGGGACGCATTGCTGCTGCAACTGTCAGTAAAATGAAAGAATTGGGAGCCATGCCGCAGTTCATTCATGTTGTTATTGGTCCCGGAATTTGCGGCAGAAACTACGAAGTGAGTGAAGAAGTGTTGCAGCAGTTTTCGGATGCCGGTTTTCCAAACAGCATCAGAAACGGCCGCTTGCTTGATCTGGCTCTTGCCAATCAGTTTGTGCTTGAAGAAGCCGGAATACTTATGCTGAACATTGATGTAATGCACCGCTGCTCAACCGATACTGATTTTTTCTCCTTCAGACGCGATAATGGAATTACCGGAAGAATGTGGTCGGTAATTTCGTTGTGAGCCAGTTATCTGGCTTGCTGAACCACTTGCCAAATTGTTTTTTTTTGAATGAAGTAGGTGTTGTAAGTTGCACAACCTCAATACGCCAGTCATGAAAAAAACTACTCTGCTTCTCTGTGCAATCTTCTTTGCATTATTTGTCCAAGCACAATCGCCGGTACAAATTGTTTCGTCTGTTTACGGACTTGTAAACGGACAAACGCTTACATTTTACATTGCTCCTGATCAGGAAATACAGGAAGACTTTGATGTGTTCTTTACAGGTACACCTGTTCCGATGATGAAAATCAAGAAGATGAACGATTCTCTTATCGGCGGTTCCAGATCATGGTTTTGTACAGGACAGAGTTGCTACGGAGATCTCGTTACTTTGTCGTATTCATTCAACGGTTCTCCCGGAACTTATCTCCAAACCCATTTCAAACAAAGTCTTACTGTTTGTGATACGAATATTGTGCGCTACACCGCATTCAGCGTGAGTAATCCGAATGATTCGGCCTGGGTTGATATTGTTTATTACTGCGTGGGTGGTTTGGCAAGTGTACAATC
>JBKDHA010000126.1:0-103266 GCA_046335555.1 Bacteroidota bacterium | reverse complement strand
CACTCAGGAAGCCGCCTTGCGCGCGGCACTTGCGCCACGCATCAGTGCCGGACTTGATAAATACGAAGGCCGGTTGAGTAAAATCCGTGAGGCGCATTTCTGTCTCAGTCTTGCTGTTGCTTTTTACGGTGCCGGCAAACTGCAAATTTCACTGCGCTGGATCACGCGCCTGCTCAACGATACAGCCATCGGACAAAACGAATGGATTTATGCAGTTGCTCAACTTTTTCAGCTCATCCTGCATATCGAACTCGATAACCACGAACTGCTGCCCTACATTCTGCGTTCGGTTACACGCTACCTGAAAACCCGTAATCGCGTATATCAATTTGAAACATCGTTTCTTGCATTTGCCGAAAAACTTACCCGAAATGCTCAGGCTACAGCAGCCGATTATAACGAACTTGCAAAAGCTCTGAAACCGCTGACAGATGATCCTTTTGAGCAATCGGCTTTCGAGTATTTCGATTTTCCGGCCTGGGCAGAAAGCAAAATATCCGGAAAAAGTTTTGCGGAAATAATTTCGGAAAAGGCCGGTGCCGATGAGGAGATGTAAATTCAGATTGCTGCGGTTTTCAAAAAAACTGAAATTAAATAAGTGAAACAATCAGCTTGAGGCGGAAGTGAAAAATGTTTGTGCTAACTTGTACAACGATTATTTAACCTGATTTTATGACAGATTTTGATGTTTGTATTATTGGCGGCGGACCCGGAGGCTCAACGTGTGCAAATTATTTGCGCCGGTTAGGCTACTCTGTTGCTGTTTTTGAAAAAGAAATTTTTCCGCGCGATCATGTTGGCGAGTCCCTGATTCCTTACACCTATTACAAGTTGCAGGAAATGGGAGTGCTCGAAAGTATTCACGCATTCACAACCAAAAAGCCGGGTGTTAATTTTGTTGATCGTGATGGTTTGCGCCAATCCGTTTGGTGTTTCGATAAGATATTGAACGATGGTGCCGAAATGTCGATGCACACTCTGCGCGCACCTTTTGACCACGCACTGCTTAAGCGGGCAGCTGAACTCGGTGCCGAAGTTTATGAAGGTGCAACAGTAAAGCACACCGATCTTACAGATCCAAACTGCGCGAAAACAGAAGTTGAATTCAGCAACGGAACGCGGAAAACAATTACCTCAAAATTTCTGGTTGATGCCAGCGGACAGCATTCGTTTCTGGCATCGCGCAACCGCAACCGCACACCTTACGAAGGCCTTGACCGCATTGCACTTTTTACGCATTGGGTGAATACAAAATATGATGCAGCATTAAGCGGAGGACTGATAAAAATAGTTTACCTCGGCGGCGAAAAATTAGGCTGGCTTTGGGTGATTCCTGTTGGCCGAAATCACCTCAGCATAGGAGTTACGCTCAACAATGCTTATGTAAAAGAGCAAAAGAAAGCACTTGGCAGCAATTGGAAAGAAACCCTTTACCGCCAGCAAGTAGAAGAAGCTTTGTGCCTCAAAACCATACTTGCCGATGCTCAAATAGAACACGAAATACAAGTCATGGGCGATTACTCCTACAACGTGGAGAAAAAATTCGGTGATAACTATGCGCACGTTGGCGATTCGGGAGCATTCCTTGATCCTATTTTTTCGAGCGGAATTTATGTGGCTATGGAAGTGGCCGAACGGGTTGCAAATTGCCTCGACATAAAGTTCAAACAAGGACATGAAGCTGGGGAGGCCGCCTTCGTAAAAGAATATCAAACAATCAACAACGCTTATCAGTTAATCGAGAAATTCATCCGCCTGTTTTATAATCCTGATCTACTCAACTTCTCACATACCGGCAGCAGCGACGATGGTTATCAGAAGTTTCTGAATGCGTATGAAATATTTCACTACCTGCTTGCCGGCGATTTCTTCAGTCAAACCGAAAAATATTCTTCCTTTATCGATACA
The DNA here is from genome assembly GCA_046335555.1 of Bacteroidota bacterium. Lineage (GTDB taxonomy): Bacteria > Bacteroidota > Bacteroidia > Palsa-965 > Palsa-965. The sequence continues at coordinate 101,358 of JBKDHA010000126.1, read as the reverse complement.
CTGAATAATGAACGCAGCTTTAACCAGTTCGTACATTTTGTAAAAACTAAAGCCAACGAATTTCCTACTGAGCATTTCTGTAATTATTCGTTTGAAGATGTTTACGGACATCTGCCGGAGGGCAATCAGGTTGCACCGGGGTTGTTGCGTGGTTCGGAAACTAAACTGTCTGAAAGTAATTCTTGATTTCAGGATTTAGCAAAATCGTTTTCTTTTCGGATAGAAAGCTTATCGCGAAACGCCAAAACAGGCTTTTCAATAAATCGATACATGAATAATGCGCAAATAACGGAAGTAATAATGTAGGCTGTAAAGTAACACAGCTTCACTAGAACACTTCCGTTTTCAGGAAATATATTAAGTGTTAATTCCCAGAGCGGTGAATGGATCAGGTAAAGAGAATAAGAGCAAAGGCTTATTTGTGTAATCAACTTTGCTGTTAATGCTGATACAAAAAAATTTGTACTACTTAGCCACAACACAAAACAGGCAAATCCTGTGCCGATTAGCAACGGTAAAATAGTTACAGATATAAAATTAATTTTATTAAAAACTGCCCCGCTCAGCCAGTAAAAAATAGCAGCTGCACTAATCAAGAATAAAGGAATTTTGCTGTTAATGCGAATGTTCTTTGAACTCATTAGAGCTGCAATAAGTCCATAAGCAACGGCATCTAATCGAAAAATTACAATTTTCCGCATACCCAAATCCCAACCATCTGAGAGATGCGCTGCGGAGTATTGGAATCGTATAATTATAGAAATAGCAATGAGCAGAATACTGCAAAAGAGTAATGATTTTTGAGGGCTTATTTTGATAGTAATTGAAGTCAGATAAAGAACAACAGGAATAATTATATATGACCATTCTTCAACAGCAAGACTCCAGGCAATACCGAAAAACTCAGGATGCGGTGTTGTAAAGTTTTGTGTGAAGCTGAAGTATTTTATTAGATCTGTATATGCGAAATTATTGCCGCTATTTATTAAGATATTAATGATTATGCCGGCCGGTAAAACTATAAAATATACCGGCAGTGTTCGCATCCAGCGCCTGAACCAAAAAATAACCAGTTGGTGGCCGGATGCAGGGAAATCGCTTGTCTTGAGAAGAATACGACCAATTAAATATCCACTCAATGCAAAAAATAACTCTACTCCGACTATTCCTGCCACAGGGGCAATATATTGATGAATGAATTGCGGGAGTGGAGCAAATCGGACAGCATGCGAAAATAAGACTAAGGTAATCGCTGCAGAACGAATTGTATCAAGGCTTAAACTGCGGTTAGTCATGCAGCTTAAACTTACATTGACTTGTATCACGAAAAAAAATTGATTCGGGGAAGTCTTACTTGTTCAATTGTTGCCAAAAGCTTTTTAACCTATTTCACATAAAAAACCCGCACAACTATAACAGAAGTGCGGGTTTTATTTCATTAGACTTAGCAGCAAGCTGCACCGCCATTTGTGCAGCAACCGTTTCCGCAACAGCTGCAATTACTGCAACAGTTTGTGTTGTTGTTTGCACAACAGTTATTTGTAGTTTGATCTGAGCTGCAGCAATTAGTTGAATTGCCGTTGCAGCATGAGTTTGTTGTTTCTGCCATTTTTTTGAGTTTTATGATTTTACACAGAACACGGTAAAGGCAGAAAAAAGACGCAAAGAATTATTTGCAATCACAGCTATTCGGAACAGCTTCTAAAATATTGCCATAACTATCATTTTGAATGGCGCAACAGTTTATCAGCATCTCTTTCAGCTTTTCGCGTCCGCGCTGCACTCTTGATTTCAGAGCTGAATATGAAATGTTAAGTTGTAAAGCCAATTCTTTTTGCGGCACATTTTCAAACTCTGTTCTCAGCAAAGCACTTTTGTATTTTTCCGGTAACTGATGTATAAAGCGCTGAACACATTTGTCGGTAATGCGTTCTGTTAACCGGTCTTCTTCAGCTTCTGTTAGCTGTATATTCTGTTCTGAAATCGGGAGGTGTGTTTTTTTTGAGCGATAATAATCGGCAACCGAATTACGAACTATACCATATAAGTATTGTCTCAGGTTTTGAGCTTCACTGATCTGCTCAATTTTGAGAATTATTTTCACGAAAACATCTTGCAGAATATCTTCTGTATCGCTTTTGTCTTTTGTTCGCGAATAAACATACCCTTTCAGTTCTTTGTAAAACTGATGGTGTATTGCAGCAATGTCGGCCATATACATTCTATATTTTGCCGTGCTGTTTTTGCAGCATCCGGCTTATGTATCACGGACAAGCAACAGAAAAGACGCAAAATTATTTTTTGCCGAAAGCATTCCAGCCCTGCGCGGTAATCGGATGCACCGTGTTTGACTTGGAAACCAGATTCACACCATTTTCTTTATCCGCGATATGGCCGATAATGGTGATGTCGGGATGATGCTGCACTTTCTCGAAATCATCAATAGAAATGGTGAACAGCAGTTCGTAATCTTCGCCGCCGCTGAGCATACAGGTTGTAGGATCCATGTTAAACTCCCGGGCGCGTTCGTAAGTCATCGGGTCGATGGGCAGTTTTTCTTCAAACACCTGTGCCCCAACGCCCGACTGATCGCAAATGTGCAGGAGTTCGGAGGCCAGTCCGTCTGAAATATCAATCATAGCGGTGGGTTTCACGCCTCTGTCGGCCAAAAGCTGCACCACATCTACACGGGCTTCGGGTTTGAGCTGGCGTTCGAGCACGTAGTCGTTGCCGTCGAGGTCGGGCTGTATATTCGGATTTTCTTTGAAAACCATTTTTTCGCGTTCAAGCAGCATCAGTCCGATGTAAGCACCGCCCAAGTCGCCGGTAACACAAAGCAGATCGCCGGGTTTTGCGCCGTTGCGGTAAGCCACTTTTTCGGGAGCAGCTTCGCCGATAATGGTCATCGAAAGCACTAATCCTGAGCGCGATGAGGTGGTATCACCGCCAACCAGATCTACATTGTAGCGTTCGCAGGCCAGCAAAAGGCCGCTGTACAATTCTTCAATAGCATTAAGCGGAAACCGGCTTGATACGGCCATAGAAATAAGGAGTTGCTTCGGCATTCCGTTCATCGCGCAGATGTCGGAAAAGTTTACGGTTGCTGCTTTGTAGCCCAAATGCCTCAGCGGGGTGTAACCTAAATCAAAATGTACACCTTCGGCCAGCATATCGGTCGAAACCAGTGTAACCATGCCTTCCGAGGGCTTCAGTACTGCCGCATCATCGCCGGTTCCTTTGAGGCTGCCGGGATTGCGTAAAACTATATGTTGCGTAAGATGGCGGATCAGTCCGAACTCGCCGAGTTCCGAAAGCTCGGTGCGCGATGTATTGTCAAGCATGCTGCAAAGGTAGGGTTCTTTGAGGCTTTTAACAGTCTCATGGTTTTGTTCAATAAATTATACTCAAAAACAGACCGATACTTAAGCATTCCGGCCAAAACAAATATTATTTCAGTTTCAACTGAACAACTTATGCAGGAGCGTGTTATACTTGCATTAAAGAGCCCCAAGCCAATGTTATAAGGTTCTGATACCCAAAAGAGAGCGAGCATGTTGCCAGTGATTAAGGGATTAATTGCATTACGGGTGATGATCAACTACACAGTTGACCCCGAAATTGCACAGCGTTTGTTACCGCCGCCTTTCAGACCTAAATTAGTCAAAGGCCGCGCCATAGCAGGCGTTTGCCTGATCCGCATGAAAGAAATGCGTGTGAAAGGTATGCCCAAAGTTCTGGGACTTTCATCCAAAAATATTGCTTACCGCATTGCTGTTGAATGGGAAGACAAAGACGGCGTTCGTCGCGAAGGCATTTTTGTGCCCCGCCGTGATAATTCCTCCTTCTTAAATAATATCACCAACGGCCGCATTTTCCCCGGCCGCAACCAAGATGCCTATTTTCACTTCGAAGAACTGGGTGATCGTTATCTGGTTGATATTATCAGTACTGACAACACCAGTCTTTCTATTGATGCTAAACTAGTTGAGTCGCTTCCTGCCGATTCTGTTTTTTCCAGTGTTGATGAAGCGTCCACGTTTTTCAAAACCGGGTCAATCGGTTATTCGCGAAGCGGAGAAAAAATGACCGGTCTCGAATTCCGCCCATCCAACTGGAATCCGAAACTCATTGCACCCAAAACGCTTCGTTCGTCCTTTTTTGAGGATAAAGAGCTTTTTCCGGAAGGAACAATTAAGTTCGATAATGCACTTGTGTTGCACGACATTGAGCACGAATGGCATGATACAGGCGAAATCAGACCTTGCCCGGTTGGGTAAATCATACAAATATTTTCAGGCCGGTCAGTTTTGACCGGCTTTTTTCATGAAAAAAAATTCCGGTTAGCGGTTACCTTTTTACAAGCTGAGGTATTAATAGGATATGAAACGTATCCTTTTAACCCTCGCAACGCCGGTTTTGCTGTTTGCCGGCTGTTCGGTTTCTGCCGACAAACAATCAACTCAATCAGCAGCAGCGCCTGAATTGCAGCCATTGGTTGCAGCAGCAACAATTCCGGTTTCTGAAATTGTTCAGGTACCTGTTGTTGAGCCATCCAAACCTGTAAAGCGAAAGCCGAAACGCCGCAAGCCCGCACTGGCATTTACTCCCGAAGCCATACAACAGCAGCAGTGGCTGCTCAGTCCGCAGCGCGATACACTTGTTAAAGGAAGCAACGGAACCACGCTGCACATACCAGCCGATGCTTTCTGCTTTGCTAACGGACAGCCCGTAAAAACGCCGGTTACACTCCAGCTCCGCGAAGCAGTAAAGCCTGCCGATATTGTGCTTGCCGGACTCACCACGCTGCACAATGGTCGCGTACTGGAAAGCGGTGGCATGATTGAAGTAATCGCCCAAAGCGAAGGCCGGCAACTCCGGCTAAAGAAAAGCGCCGCAATCGAGGTTAATGTACCGGCCAATGTGCGACAGCCCGGAATGGCGGTGTTTGAAGGTGTTAAAGAAAACGGGCTGATAAATTGGGTGAACCCGGTTGCCATTGACTCAATAGCCCCTCCACAGAATGAGATAGTAGAAATTATTGAATTACCGGGAGCTAACTTTTCTTCTGTCTTAGCGATGATCCAAAATGATACCGTTTTTTTCATGATGAATGATGAAATACTCATTAATGAACAAGATAAATTTTTGTGGGAGATGATTACCCCTGCATTTCCTTTTCAAGGAAACCCTAATGATCTTGAATCAAGAGTTGCAAAGGGCGTAAATAATTTCGATGTAAACCCAACGCAGAGCTATGCCTTTTCAATAAAAAAACTCGGCTGGGCCAATATCGACCGCCTCAGTAATGATCCGCGAACACAGCAGGTTGATTTCGTAACGCAGCTTGCCAATAACAAAGATTACAACACTGTAAATATTTCATTGGTTTTTCCCGGAAAAAATATTTACCTGCCGGGTTACCAAAAAGCCGATGGCACTTACGGTTTTTCGCATGGCGATTATGAACCTATGCGTTTGCCGGTAGGCGAAAATGCAATTCTGCTCGTTACCGCAAAAAAAGACGATCAGATTTATTTTACATCGCATCAGCTTGTCCTTGAGCCTTCGCAAACCGTTGAACTTACTGCCGAACCCTGCACGCAGGAAGAAATGAAAGACAAACTCGATAAACTGCTTTAGGCTTTCTGAATACATACATTTTACCGGGCGGAACACCGGCTGCAGTTTTTGCTGTTGCCGGTGTTTTTTTATTAATCCATTTTAACAGCAGTAAATCAGCCATTTATGATGATCATCATTCCGAACATCAACCATTTGTCGAAAACTTGTTCATTCGCTTGTTCAACTACCTAAAAGTGGGTATTTTTGCACCCAAGTTTAGAATTAGTCTAAATAAAGATTCAGAAACAAAAAACTGATAATCAAATGATTACGGTAACAGATAGTGCCAAAGAACGAGCAATCCATTTGATTGCAGAGGAAAACCGACCGGGAGATACGTTTATCCGCGTAGGAGTTGACAGCGGTGGATGTTCGGGTCTTTCTTATAAGTTGGAGTTCGACAATCAGCTTCAGCCCACAGATCAGGTTTTTGAAGACAAAGGCATCAAGATTGTGGTTGACCGCAAAAGCTTTCTTTATCTCGCCGGTACTGAGCTCGATTATTCAAGTGGTCTCAACGGCAAAGGCTTTGTGTTCAATAACCCGAATGCATCACGCTCTTGCGGCTGCGGCGAAAGTTTTTCGGTGTAATGCCGCAAATCGTATTCCATACACAGGCTGATGCCCGCGAACGTGTTGAAGCACGCCGCATGTCGGAAATGCTTGCACTTTCGCCCGGAGAGCGTATGCAGCAAGCATTCCGCCTGATGCAGCTTGCAGCCATGTTTAAAAACGGGCCGCTGAAAGAACCGCAGCAACTCGGCGTCCTCCTCAAACGCAGTAAACAGGATTCGCGAATGGATCTTTTTGCAGAAGAAATAACCGGCTTTTTTCAAGCGCTCAACAAGCATAATGTAAAATATATACTGGTGGGTGGACTTGCCGTTAACTTTTACGGATACAGCCGCACTACCGGCGATGTTGATATTTGGCTTCAGGATTCGCCCGAAAACAGAAACGCACTAGTTAATGCACTCACTGAGTTTGGTATTGAAGGAGCCGAGATTTTTCATCAGCAACCCTTTGTTGCTGGCTACACCGAACTGCTGCTCGGAAATTCAATTTACATTGATTTGATGGCAAATCTGCATTCGCTGAAACAGTCTGCCTTCTCCGATTGTTATACTTCTGCTGCTGATTTTAAGCTCGAAGATAACTGCATCGTAAAAGTCATTCACATCAACCAGCTTATTGCCGAAAAAAGAGTAACCGGCCGACTGAAAGATGCTGACGATGCCGATCATCTTGAGGCTCAAAACAGATAAATAATACAGACAAGCAAACCAACTATGGCTGCTGAACAAAATCCCGTTCTCGAAGAACATATTGCCTCCGATTATAAGTACGGATTTGTATCGGATATCGATACCGAATTTGCACCAATCGGACTCAATGAAGACATTGTTCGTTTTATATCTGAAAAGAAAAACGAACCCGAATGGATGCTGGAGTATCGCCTCAAAGCTTTCCGCCACTGGCTCACGCTCGAAGAGCCGCAGCATTGGGCGCATATCAGCTATCCGAAAATCAACTTTCAGGGTATCAGCTACTATGCCGCGCCTAAGAAAAAAGTAACGGTTGGCAGCCTCGATGAAGTTGATCCCGAATTGCTCAAAACATTCGAAAAGCTCGGCATTTCTCTCGAAGAGCAAAAACGTCTGGTTGGTGTTGAATCGAAAATTGCGGTTGATGCTGTTATCGACAGCGTTTCGGTGAAAACTACCTTCAAAGAAGTACTTGCCGAAAAAGGCATCATCTTCTGCTCATTCAGCGAAGCTGTGCAGGATCATCCCGAACTTTTGCGCCAGTACATGGGCTCGGTTGTTCCTTATACCGATAACTACTACGCAGCACTCAACTCGGCAGTTTTCAGCGATGGCTCTTTTTGCTACATCCCCAAAGGTGTGCGCTGTCCGATGGAACTTTCTACCTATTTCCGCATCAACTCTGCCGGAACCGGTCAGTTTGAACGCACACTCATTATTGCCGACGAAGGTGCTTACGTTAGCTATCTCGAAGGCTGCACCGCACCGCAGCGCGACGAAAACCAATTGCATGCTGCTGTTGTGGAAATTATTGCACAGCGCGATGCAGAAGTAAAATACTCGACCGTACAAAACTGGTATCCCGGCGATAAAGAAGGTCGCGGTGGTATCTACAATTTTGTAACCAAGCGCGGAATCTGTCTCGGTGCCAATTCAAAAATTTCGTGGACACAGGTAGAAACCGGCTCGGCCATTACCTGGAAATATCCTTCCGTAATTTTGAAAGGCGATAATTCGGTAGGTGAATTTTACTCGGTTGCTGTAACCAACAATATGCAGCAGGCCGATACGGGCACCAAAATGATTCACCTCGGCCGAAACACCCGAAGCACAATTATCTCAAAAGGTATCTCAGCAGGTTTCAGCAACAACAGCTACCGCGGTTTGGTGCGTATTGCCAAAGGCGCTAAGAATGCCCGCAACTTCTCGCAGTGCGACTCACTGCTGATGGGCGATAAATGCGGAGCGCATACATTCCCGTATATCGAAATCAACGATAAAACAGGCATTGTAGAGCACGAAGCAACTACCTCGAAAATTGGTGAAGACCAGATTTTCTATTGCAAACAACGCGGCATTGATACCGAAAAAGCAATTGGCTTAATCGTTAATGGCTACTGCCGTGAAGTTCTCAACCAGCTTCCGATGGAGTTTGCCGTTGAAGCTCAAAAACTGCTCTCGGTTAGTCTCGAAGGCAGCGTTGGTTAATCATTCGTAAAAAATAAATTCTGCATATCACGCATTATGATCAGCATAAATAATCTCCACGCATCCGTTGAAGGAAAAGAAATTCTACGCGGACTCAGCCTCGAAGTTAAACCCGGCGAAGTGCACGCTATTATGGGCCCTAACGGATCAGGAAAAAGTACACTCGCTTCGGTACTCGCCGGCCGCGAAGACTATGAAGTAACCGAAGGCACAGTTACATTCAACGGTAAAGACCTTCTCGATCTTTCGCCCGAAGATCGCGCCCGCGAAGGATTATTCCTCGCTTTTCAGTATCCGGTAGAAATTCCGGGCGTAAGCAATATCAACTTCCTGAAAACAGCAGTGAATGAAATTCGTGAATACCACGGACTGCCGCCCATGGAAGCCAAAGAATTTCTTGCACGGGTAAAAGAAAAACAAAAACTCGTTGAACTCGATGGCAAATTAGCAAGCCGCTCGGTAAACGAAGGCTTCAGCGGCGGTGAGAAAAAACGCAATGAAATTTTTCAGATGGCGATGCTCGAACCGAAACTCGCTATCCTTGATGAAACCGATTCGGGACTTGATATTGATGCGCTGCGCATTGTAGCCGGAGGCGTTAACAAACTCCGCAACGAAAACCGTTCGTTCATCGTGGTTACACACTACCAGCGTTTGCTCGATTATATCGTGCCCGATTATGTGCATGTACTTTGGAATGGCCGCATTGTAAAATCAGGCAACAAAGAACTTGCACTCGAACTCGAGGAAAAAGGCTACGACTGGATCAAGGCTGATGTTAAAACTGTTGAAGCATGAGTGCAGCAACACAAACCATGACGCTGAAAGATCAGTTGCTCGAAAAGTTTGAAACCGAATTGCCTTCGCTTTTTGGTGAAGCCTCTTTGCGCCGCACCGCTGCCGAACACTTTGCTGCTACCGGTTTCCCGGGGCGCAAATGGGAAGACTACAAATACATCAACCCCGAAGCTGTTCTTAAAAAAGGCTTCGGCATTCGCACTGCCGCACTTCGCGATATTACCGCCGAAGATGTGGCCGAACTTTCGCCCGTAAAAGAGGCGTTTGTATTTGTGGTAATCAACGGTCATTACGTATCTGATCTTTCTTTCGATGGCGAATTGCCTGATGGGCTTACCGTTGAATCAATTGCTGATGCCGTAGTTTCTGACCCGGCTGCTAAAGCACATTATGCCGAACTGGCCGACAGCGCTGCTGATCCGTTCATCGCAATAAACACAGCATTAACAGACAGCGGACTTTTTGTGCATATCGAAAAAGGATGTGCAATTGATCGCCCTGTACATATTCTGCACATTGCTACGCACGAAGTTTCTTCGTTTACACAGCCGCGTCATTTAATTGTGGCCGAAGAAAATTCATCAGCAATAGTTGTTGAATCATTTGAAAGTATTGGTCCGATTCGTTCGTTCACAAATGCACTTACCGAAGCCGTAGTTGCCGATTCAGCAAAACTCGATCATTACCGCCTCCAAACCGAAAATGAAGGCGGTCACCTGATGAGCACAGTTCAGGCTCACGTTGCCGGTAAAGCAATTTACAATACCTATACATTCACAACCGGAGGAGCATTTGTTCGCAACAACCTGAATGTGGAAATTGCCGGCGAACATTCCGAAGCACATCTTTTTGGCTTGTATCTGCCCGACGGGGTTTCGGTTGTGGACAACCATACGCTTGTCGATCATCAGGTTCCCAATTGCATGAGTAATGAGCTGTACAAAGGTGTGATGGACGGCCGCTCAACAGCAGTGTTTAACGGAAAGATCTTTGTTCGCCGCGATGCGCAAAAAACAAATGCTTTCCAGAACAACAAAAACATTCTGCTCAGCGACGATTCCAGCATCAACACAAAACCTCAGCTTGAAATTTATGCTGATGATGTGAAATGCAGTCACGGCACATCAACCGGCCGTATGGACGATGATGCGCTGTTTTACTTACGTGCACGAGGCATTGGTGAAGAAAGTGCGCGCAAACTTCTCGTCCGCGCATTTGCCGAAGAAGTAGTGAATGCTGTTCCGCACGAAGAACTTCGCGAATACATTGAAACGTTGCTCACCCGAAAAATGGGCGCAAACTAAAACTATGAACGTGACTGCCGAGCCCGGAATTATTGCCGCTTCTGCATTTGATGCGGAAAAACTGCGTGCTGATTTTCCAATTCTGAACCGGCATGTTCATGTTACAACCAAATCGCAGGGCAAGCCGCTTGTTTATTTGGATAATGGTGCAACAACTCAAAAACCTCAACAGGTAATTGATGCAATTGACCATTATTACTCGCACTACAACGCCAACATTCACCGCGGCGTTCATGCACTTAGTCAGGAAGCATCTGCAGCATACGAAGCAGCCCGCAAAACAGTTGCCCGGTTTGTAAATGCGGCCTCCGAACAGGAAATTATTTTCACACGCGGCACAACTGAAAGTGTAAATCTTGTTGCACATTCATTTCTTCGCTCCATTCTTAATGCGGGCGATGAAGTGCTGATTACCGGAATGGAGCACCATTCCAATATTGTGCCGTGGCAATTGGTGTGCGAAGAAAAAGGAGCACTGCTGAAAGTTGTGCCCGTAACCGACAGCGGCGAACTCGATACCGCTGCGCTGGATACATTACTCACACCACGCACCCGGATTTTTGCATTCACGCACGTTTCAAATACACTCGGCACCATTAACGATGCAAAAGCATTGACAGCGCTTGCACACAGCCGCGGTATTCCGGTGCTGGTTGACGGGGCACAGGCTGCGCCGCACATGGCTGTTGATGTACAGGAAATCGGCTGCGATTTCTATTGCTTCTCAGGTCACAAAACCTATGCGCCAACCGGAATCGGAATGCTGTTTGTGCGCGGCGAACTGATGCACAGCATGAAGCCTTATCAGGGCGGCGGCGGAATAATAAGCACAGTTACCTTCGAGAAAACAACGTTTGTTGAAGGTCCGCTGCGCTTTGAAGCCGGCACTCCCAATATCGAAGGCGCAATAGGTTTTGCCGCAGCACTCGATTATATGCAGGCTGCCGGCATTGCCAATATCGCCGCACACGAAAACGAATTACTTACCTATACAACAGCACAACTTCAGCAAATTGAAGGCATGCGTATTATTGGCAATGCAGCTCACAAAGCTGGTGTTATTTCGTTTGTAGTTGGCAATCTGCATCCATATGATATTGGTACAATTCTCGATCAGCAGGGAGTTGCTGTGCGCACAGGACACCACTGCACACAGCCGCTGATGCAGCGTTTCGGCATTCCGGGCACAGTGCGTGCTTCGTTTGCGCTGTACAACACCCGCCACGACGCAGATCAATTCATTGCAGCCTTGCACAAAGCGCTGCGTATGCTTGCATAATGAACATGAGCATTCACGATACCGAAGAAGAAATCATTGGCGAATTTGAACTGTTCGATCAATGGGACGATAAATATCAGTACCTCATTGATCTCGGAAAATCACTTGCTCCGATGAATGATGAACTCAAAACTGACGACCGCCTTATTCGCGGCTGTCAGAGTCGAGTATGGCTGCACAGCGAACTCAATAACGGAAAAGTAGAATATCATGCCGATAGCGATGCAATTATTACCAAAGGCATTGTAGCGCTCATGGTACGCGTGCTTTCAGGTCATGAGCCAAAAGAAATTGTGGAGGCTCAGCTGCCGTTCATTGATACCATTGGTCTCAAAGAACATCTCTCGCCCACACGCGCAAACGGCCTCGTGGCAATGATTAAACAGATGAAAATGGATGCGCTTGCACTCCAGGCAAAAGTATCCTGACACAATAAAACAAGTATGTCTGCAATCATCATTTCAAAAGATACAGCACTGGCACAAAACATTATTGATGCTATTAAAACGTGCTATGATCCCGAGATTCCAGTTGACATCTGGGAGCTTGGATTGATCTATGAAATAAATGTAAATGATACGAATGAAGTGCTGGTGCGCATGACACTCACATCACCCAACTGTCCGGCTGCAGAATCGCTTCCGGCCGAAGTGGAGCAGAGAGTGAAAGAAACTGCCGGTGTAAGTTCTGCAAAAGTGGAAATCACGTTCGAGCCACCTTGGGAAAAAGAAATGATGAGCGAGGTTGCCCAGCTAGAACTTGGTTTCATGTAGCTAATTACAATGCCCTGGGTTGGTGAGCCTGTCGAACCAAACCAGTAGTACAATCCAACCATGGAAAACGAAATAATAAATCGTGTTGCACAGAGCGGACTCATTACCATTGATTTGGGAGAGTTTTATCCGCAGGGCGCACGCATGGTGCTCGATATAAAAGATCAGTTGTTTCAGGGATTGATTTTGCGTGAAAAGGATTTCCGCGAATTTGTGAAAACCCACAACTGGACGCAGTATCAGGATGCTTATGTAGCGGTGAATTGCAGTGCTGATGCCATTATTCCCGATTGGGCGTGGATGCTGCTTTCGGTATCGCTGGCGCCGTTTGCAAAGAAGATTGTGTTCGGAAATCTGGAATTGCTGGAAACTGTTTTGTACAGCGAAATCCTTTCGCAGCTGGATGTTGAGCAGTACAAAGATGCGCGGGTAGTTGTAAAAGGATGCGGCGATAAACCAGTTCCGCTTACAGCGTATGTTGAATTAACCCGCCGCTTGCAGCCCGTGGTTAAGAGTTTGATGTACGGCGAGCCCTGTTCTACAGTGCCGGTGTACAAACAGCCAAAACAAAGCTGAGCGCAGCGAAGCTGCGAAAAGTTTACTTCATCGCAGATGAAAAACTTTTCGCACGAATGAATCAAGTTTTTAACTAGATTCAAACACACAAAACACAATCAAAACATAACTAAAAAGGCCATGATTCCCAGAATCACGGCCTTTTTAGTTTAAAAATAAGTTTGATTTACCGGCTCAACACCAACCGCTGCGCCGCCGTATAGTCGCCGGAGGTAATACGAACAAGGTAACTTCCGTTAGCTAATCCCGCCGCATCCAGATCGAGCGGAAGGTTGTATTTACCGGCCGGCATATTCATGCGGTTTTGCAACACGCGTTCACCAACAACATTAAATACTTCAACCTGCATCACATCGCTTTGAGGTAAAATTCCGCTCAGGTTTACAATGCCGGTTGACGGGTTCGGTGCAACCTGCAAAAGTTGTTGTGCAAACGCTTCGGTTTCACCAATGCCTGTAACTGAAATTACCTGTGTGCTTGTGAAGGTGCCGCAACCGTTGGTTTGTGTGAGTGTAACGGTGTAAGTGCCGGGCTGTGCATAAACGTGTGTCGCCGGATTGTTAGTTGTGTCGGTATTGCCGTCGCCAAAATCCCACTCAAAACTTAACAGGTCGGTATTGTTATTGCTCAGCACAACAGCACTGCCTGATTGTGTGAGATTGAAACCGCTGGTAATTGGTGTTGACTGAAGGTTGAGGGTAATTGGTACAGCAACCCAGTTATTGTTATCGTTTGTTTCGAAAAAGTTATTGTCAGGATCTGTTTCCGAAACTATGTAATAATTACCATTACAAACACCGGTAAGATCAATGTGCATATCGGGTAAACCTGAACTGTAAATGTCAAGCATTCCGGTGTAAATACCTTGTTCTGTTCCGCATCCGCTTACTCGGCCGAAAGGCGCATTCGGAATGCTGTCCATCGTTACAATATTATTAGCCGAATCGCGGCACCAGCCGTTGTTGCTTGTGCAGTCGCCGAGATTAATTAAACAGAAACTAATTTTTGAGCCGCGTGCTACAATTGGCCAGTTACGGGCATCGGGGTCGTTCGGATCGAATGAGCGAAGTGTAAATTCTGACCAGTTATTTACATGCACATGGCCGTGTGTGGGGTGGTTGCTCATGCGACCTTGAGTAAGCGTATCGTAATAAGTAATTACGCCATTGCTTTTGTGATAGATGCGCTGATACAGTTGTTGCGTTGGTTGATCGCCGTTAGGACAAACACTGGTTGAGCAGTTTACCGGAACAGTATCGCACCAGCAAAAATTAGAAGCACGAATTTCCATCGGGCCCCAGCCTACGTTAGGTGTGGCATTACCAACGCGAATGATACCGGGCTGTTCAACATGATCGGAAATGATGTAGTCGTGTGATGCAGTCATGTCGGGCAGCAAATCACAATCCTGTGAGCCGTCGGGACAAAAGCAATTGCCGCCGTTGTAGAAATCGCAAGGCCCGGGCATTTGCGGGGGATCGGGTGGGGGATTGTTGCAAAAATTGAGGCTTGCATTTACAATCATGCCTGTATCCTGTGGTGCTTCATCACGCACGCCCAAACGCCAGGTGCCGTTCGGGTTTTGTCCTTGATTGTAATAATTGAGACTTACCTCCGGAATATACGTTCCGGTAAATGGCGCCTGTCCGAGCAGCACTGATGTAGTTGCGGCCATATTTACACAAGTGCCTGTATAATTATCGCCGCCGCCGCCCTGGTTGTTGATGAGCCGGATAGAATCGCCGGCAGGAGAAATCAACATGATGTCCAAATCGCCGATGTAGGTGTGTGCAATGTCGAAACACAATGTACACAGGCCAAACGATGTATCAAGCGTTGACGGAAGCCCCGAAACACTTATCGGAACAAAGCTGTACTGGTTATCGTGAATGGTTGCTGTAGTTGTGCTGCTGAATGTTTGTGCGCGCAAAGAGCCTGCGCCAAACAGAAAAGCAGCAAAAGAAAAAAGGAGGAGTTTTTTCATTCTGGTGGGTTTGAGAGAAAGAAAGGTAATAAAAATACCCGGCCAACTATGCGACCGGGTATTTTTAATGTGTGCAGAAGGTTGAAATTCAGGAGTTAGTAAGCCCTCACATTCTTCCCTTCCACATAATTCATAAATGCACGATTTACAACGCGGTTGCCGCCGGGAGTCGGATAATCGCCGCTGAAATACCAGTCGCCGGTGTGCCCGGGACAGGCCGTGTGCAAGCCTTCTATGGATTGATATACGATTTCGACCTCGGCATTTATACCAGCCGGTGTAAGCAGTTCGGAAATCTTGGCCGAAATTTCATCGGCTGTAAACGGACGGTAAATTTCTTTCACCACGTTTACAATCTGATCGTCGGGCAAGTCTTCCTGCGCTTTGGCTTTTTCGTAAACTTCGTCGATCAGATTTTCGCGGAAGGTTTGTTTGAGTAATTCAACCGCCGCCTGAAACGCAATAAAATCGCCCATTTTGGCCATGTCTATGCCGTAGCAGTCGGGGTATCGAATTTGCGGAGCCGAAGAAACAATTACAATTTTCTTCGGCTGCAAACGATCCAGGATTTTGATGATACTTTGCTTGAGCGTTGTGCCGCGCACAATTGAATCATCAACCACCACCAGATTGTCGCCGGGTTTTACAATGCCGTAAGTGGTATCGTAAACGTGCGCCACCATATCATCGCGCTGGCGGTCGCTGGTAATGAAGGTGCGGAGTTTCGCATCTTTCAGCGCAATTTTTTCAATGCGCGGTTGCATCGATAAAATTGAAGTGAGTTCAGCTTCCGGAATGCTATTTCCTAGTGCGAGAATTTTGTTTCGCTTAACCGTGTTCAGATAATTGTGCAGACCGTCAACCAGGCCATAGAATGCAATTTCAGCGGTGTTCGGGATAAACGAGAACACAGTTTTGCGCAGGTCGTGGTCAATTGTTTTCAGCACTTTATCGGTAAGCTGATGGCCAAGACTTTTGCGTTCGGTATAAATATCGCGGTCGCTGCTGCGCGAGAAGTAGATGCGTTCAAACGAGCATGATTTTTTCTCGCGTGGTGTTCGCACTTGCTTCTCAGCATACGTACCATTTTTCTTGATGATGAGCGCGTGACCGGGCTTCAGTTCATTAATGCTTTCGATGGGAACGTTGAAAGCCGTCTGAATTTGCGGGCGCTCTGAAGTAACCACAACCACTTCTTCATCGGCATACCAAAATGCCGGGCGGATGCCGCTCGGATCGCGAAGCACAAATGCATCGCCGTGACCGAGCATACCGGCCATTGTGTAGCCGCCGTCCCATTTTTTTCCGGCATCTTTCAGAATTTTCTGAATATCGAGATGCTCGGCAATGAGTCCGGTAATTTCTTCGTTCGAGTGGCCTTTGCGTTTGAAATCCTGAAACAGCCACTCAACTTCGCGATCCAAGAAGTGGCCGATTTTTTCCATTACAGTAACGGTATCGGCCTTTTCTTTCGGATGCTGACCAAGTTCAACTAAGTGCTGAAAGAGCTCGTCAACATTGGTCAGATTAAAATTGCCGGCTACTACAAGGTTTCGGGTAATCCAGTTGTTCTGACGCAGAAACGGATGGCAGTTTTCGATACTATTTCCGCCATAAGTGCCGTAGCGCAGGTGTCCGAGCAAAAGTTCGCCGGTAAACGCTACATACTTTTTGAGCCATGCACCGTCGTTCATTTTGGTTGGATGATCGCGGTTTGCGGCTTCGAACTTGTGGCTTATTTTCCCGAAAATTTCCTTGATCGCACTCGGATCAGTAGAGCGGTAGCGGCTGATGTAGCGTGTTCCGGGCGGCACATCAAACTTAATGCTGGCCACCCCGGCACCATCCTGGCCGCGGTTGTGCTGTTTCTCCATCAGCAGATACAGCTTGTTCAGCCCGTACATGGCCGTGCCGTATTTGTCGATGTAATACTGATAGGGTTTTAACAGGCGAATGAGTGCAATGCCGCACTCGTGTTTTATCTGATCGCTCATGCGCTTTTGCCTTGTTGTTTCTGATGTTACAAGGAAGGGCAAAGGTACGGTTTTTATGCGGGATCGGGTTAATGTGGGTTAAGTGGAATTGAGAGGGTTGCAATGGGCTGAAATTCAGATTTTGAGGGGCATTAGTTGTGAACGACCCGATAACTTGTTTTACCTATCTGTACATAACAAAAACCGGAATTTACCCGTTCAGTTAGTAATAAATTGCCGCGAATAATATAAGTCCCGTATTGAACATCAGAGACTCCAAAAATTCCACCGGCAGTAATCATGCAATCGCCGCGAGAGTATAGATACAGTTCTTCAAATCCGGGAGATTCCCCTTCATAGCAATAGAAGATTTCATCGCCAAGAAATATTTTTTTACTGATAATTTTCGATGTGCTGATGATGGTGAGCATAAGTAACAAAAGCGGGAGCCTGACATACATTTTTTTGAAATGCTTAATGGCGGGACCCGCACTAAGGAGCACAATAAGTAACGCTAACGGAATATAGAGAAGTGTTATGGAAAGATTGAACGTTTTTTCAATGAACGTGACGGATAAGGATGAAACTAATACTGCCAGAACAATAAATGTCGAAGTTCTTTTGGTTATCTGAATGTTCATCTTGGATCCGTTTCTGACTCATATAATTCTATGAATTCGCTATTGAAAACGCAATTTAATGAAGCTATCTTTATCCAATCCTAAAATAAATTAAAATGACACAATCAGCACTCAAGGCTAAACTTATAGCGGCAATTGAAGCCACAGATAATCAGTCTGTTCTTGATGTGCTCGAAAATGTAATTGAAAATCAAAATAATTTTCAAAACGAATCAATAGATATTGTTGCTTACAACAAAGATATTGATGATGCCCTCGAAGCACTTGCTCGGGGAGAGTTTACGGATCATGAAACTGTTCGTAAACGATTCCTGAAAAGTGAATAGACAAATAATATGGTCAAATAACACAATTGATCAGTTTGCCGAAATCATCAATTACTATTCATCTGTTTCTGATAAGTTTTTTATAACAGAATCGGCAATAATAATTTTACGCATCAGACACAGCAGCCGAAAGCCTGAAAAGCATTAATACCCGCTATTCCCCCCAAAATCCCCACCTTTGCATTCATGGCGCATTACTTTACCATCGACATCCACACCCACATCCTGCCCGAAAACATTCCCAACTGGAAAGAAAAATTCGGCTACGGAGGCTTCATACAACTTGATCACTACAAACCCTGCTGCGCACGCATGCTGCGCGACGACGGCAAGTTTTTTCGCGATATAGACGATAACTGCTGGAGCGCCGAAACCCGCATGCGCGAAAGCGATGAGCAGTTGGTTGATGTACAGGTGCTTTCTACCGTGCCGGTCATGTTCAGCTACTGGGCAAAGCCCGAAGATTGCCTCGAACTTTCAAAGTTCCTGAACGATCATATCGCCGAAATTGTAACGCGCTATCCGCATCGCTTTGCTGGTCTCGGCACTGTGCCCATGCAGCATACCGAATATGCTATTCAGGAGTTGCGCCGCTGCAAAGAAATCGGACTTCGCGGCATACAGATCGGCACAAATATCAATCAGCTTAACCTGAACGAGCCGCAGTTCCTCGAAATTTTTGCAGCCTGCCAGGAGCTTGAAATGGCCGTGTTCATTCACCCCTGGGAAATGATGGGCGAGGCCGATATGCAACGCTACTGGTTGCCGTGGCTGGTAGGTATGCCCGCCGAAACTACACGCGCTATTTGCTCCATGCTTTTCGGTGGCGTGTTCGAGAAACTTCCTGATCTCCGCGTGGCTTTTGCGCACGGCGGAGGTTCATTCCCGTCAACACTCGGCCGCATCCAGCACGGCTACGATTGCCGGCCCGATCTTGTAGCTATAGACAACCCGGTGCCGCCGCGCAATTATCCCGGCCGTTTCTGGATCGACAGCCTAGTGCATGATCCTAAAGTGTTGGAACTTGTAGTCGATCAGTTCGGTGCAAACCGAGTAGCCCTCGGCAGCGATTATCCCTTCCCGCTCGGCGAAAACCGCCCCGGCGAATTAATTCGCAATATGCCGTGGACTGATGAAAAGAAAAACATGCTGCTCAGCGGCGCTGCATTAGAATGGCTGGGAATGAAAGCTGAGGATTTCAAAAAGCAATGGTAAAAGAGCGAGAAACAGAGCGAGAATGAAGGACAGAGCGAGAAAGAGAGCGAGAGCGATCACATCGTGAACACGCTCTCGCTCTCTTTCTCCGCTCTTAATAAAATGCTTTAGTTATCTACTAACTTATCACCGGTGGTGGTTCCATTACATGCCCGCAGTTTCGGCAGGTGCGTAAATTTTCGTTGCCATAGAACTTGGCAAATACGCCTTGGAACTGTGTGGCAATGTCGGTAAGTGTAAAGTATTCCTCGTAAAGTTTGTTGTTGCATTTTTCGCAGAACCACAGTAAGCCGTCGGTTTCGCCTTCGCGGCGCTTGCGCTCCATTACTAAGCCAACGGTGTTCGGGCCGCGCATGGGGTTGTGCGGAACGCGAGGCGGGAGCAGAAAAATATCGCCTTCTTTAATCGTTACATCAACCGCTTTACCGTCTTCCTGAATGCGAACAGTTACATCGCCCTCAAGCTGGTAGAAAAATTCCTCGCTTTCGTTAAAATGAAAATCTTTTCGCGAGTTCGGACCTCCAACAACCATTACAATAAATTCAGTGTCTTTGTACACCACTTTATTGTTTACCGGCGGTTTAAGCAGGTGGCGGTTTTCATCTATCCATGTTCTGAAGTTAAACGGACGTGTAATCATGTGCTGCGAGTTTTTGAATGAACGAATATAGCGAACACCAACTGAACAGCCGCAATTTCTTTCATTGACAAGCGTCATGGTTAAAATACACGATTGTTAAAATTGTAATTATCAGGGGCGAACCATCAGTTCATTAAAAAAAATGAGCTCGGGCTTTCCTTAATGCACGGCAAAACAGTCAATCCCGGCCAGAAACACCAACCACCTGCGCACTAAAATTCCTGAGCAATGCTCAACAACACTGTAGCCACACAGCGGCGGTTTTCCGGTATATTTGCCGCATGAATCTTGATCTCACCGGAAAAACGGCGCTTGTATGCGGAAGCACACAAGGCATTGGCCGCGCAGCGGCGCACGAACTGGCATTGCTGGGAGCCAATGTTGTTCTTATGGCACGCAATGAGCAAACTTTGCGTGAAACGGCTGCAGCATTACCCGGCTCCGGCAAACACAGTTTTATTGTGGCCGATTTTTCAAAGCCGCAGCAGGTAGGTGAGGCCGCGCAGCAGTTTGTTGCCGCCGGAAATCCGATTCATATTCTGGTTAATAACACCGGCGGCCCTCCGGGCGGCCCAATTACCGATGCAACTGCCGATGCGTTTTTGTCGGCCTTTTCGTCGCATCTGCTTTGCAATCATTTGCTGGCGCAGGCTGTGCTGCCGGGAATGAAAGCCGCGAACTTCGGGCGCATCATCAATATTATTTCTACTTCTGTGAAACAACCGCTGAAAGGCTTGGGTGTTTCAAATACAATCCGTGCAGCGGTGGGTAACTGGGCCAAAACCCTTTCGCTCGAAGTGGCGGCACACGGCATTACGGTAAACAATGTTTTGCCGGGAGCAACAGCTACACAGCGCCTGCACAGTATTATTGATGCCAAGCAGCAGAAAACCGGCCGCCCTGCCGAAGAACTTGAAGCAGAAATGCTTCACGAAATTCCGGCTGCACGTTTTGCGCAGCCCGAAGAAGTAGCCGCCGCTGTTGCATTTCTTGCTTCGCCGGCTGCTGCTTATATCAACGGCATCAATGTGCCGGTTGATGGTGGGAGAACGGGGTGTTTATAGTTTTTTAGCTGCACCAAACGGGCTGTGTGCAGCGGAAAACCGGAGCATCCGGTATTTTGATGTGCTGGTGGTTCGCTCCTTCAGATTTTCATCACTAAGCATTTTCGCAAGTCTGGAGACTTGCTTCAAAAGTTGCGGCGAGTTGCGCTGTCTCCGACAGCTAAACTCGCCGCAGCTTTCTAAAACAGCTAAACTCGCCGCAGCTTTCTAAAACAGTTAAACTCGCCGCAGCTTTGTAGTTTATGCGTTAGCCAAAAACTTTGTAGCAGCAGTAACACCTGAGTTAAACAGTGCTGTTTGTTGCTCTTGTGAAAGGCCGAAGTTGGTGGCCGACATGCCTAAATTATCAATCTTCATGGTGCGGGCTATATCGGCGGGATCGTTGAAGAAATTGATGTTTTGTGCATTCAGTATTGTGTCAAACGTAATGCGCACGTATTGTTCGAGATGATCGTAGCCGAGTGTGTTGGGTGGTTGCGGTGTCAGGTCAGTGAGGAAAAGTCCGAGTGTTTGCGGGTTCGGTGTTGTTCCTGAGTCGAATGTGCGGATCGGGAAGTTGAGCACCATGCCGCCGTCAACATAAATATGGTTGTCGGGGTTATTATTTGAAAACTGCCAGGCTCTGAAGAAAAGCGGAATAGACATAGAGGCACGAACAGCTTCGGCAACCACAACATTTGGAGAAGTTTCAAACGAAAATTCGCGAACGGTTCCCATGTTCAGATCAGTTGAGAACACATGCAAATCCATCATGCCCGCATTTTTGAAATCGGCAAAGGTGGCAGTTGCTGCAAGTCCTTTGTTGGTGATGCGTTCCTGCATCCAGGCCAGAAAAGCATCGCCTTCGTAAAGGCCATATTTTGTGGCTACCCGCAGCGGATTAAGTCCGTCTTCAAACGATTTGAAGTTGGTTGCATTTACAATTGCTTTGATATCGGCAGCAGAATAGCGCAGCGCAACAAGAGCAGCTGTAATAGCTCCGGCCGATGTTCCTGCTGCACGCTGCAGGTTTTGCAGGATGCCATTTTGTTCAATAACCTGTAGTGCGCCGGCATAAGCAATGCCAAGTACTCCGCCGCCTTTAAAAACAATGTTCTGATAGTTTGCTGCCATTTGCTTGTGGTGTTTAGATGATTACACAAACAAAGCAAATAACAAGGCAAAAAATACCGGCAGAAATACGGGTTTACAGTTGCTGCAGAAGATAAAAATCAGTTAATGCTGATTTCATTCAGTCGATTCAATATTGCAGCAAGTAACGTTGTTTTAGCGGCAGTCAGTTTTTCTTTCCACACACGGTTATCGTCCTGCGGATCTTTTTCGAGTTGTGTAAGCAGCGCTGAAAAATCTTTATCGCCGGCCAGAGATACAGTTGATTTTAGTCGGTGTGCAGTAGCTTTTACAGTTGCCGCATCATTTCTGTCAAGAGCTTCAAAGATGGCATCAATATCAACCGGCACAGAAATCTGCATGAGCAAAAGCATTTCGTTTTCAAACAGTGTATTGCCGGCGGCAAGTTGCTGCAGCGGAGTACCGGTACTGTTAGTTTCAACTGCGATCTGCGCCGGTGAAGGATCTGAATGACCGCCAAGCAGTCGGGCTATTCGGTAATAAAGCTCTCTGGCTCTGAATGGCTTTGAGAGATAATCGTTCATGCCAACTTCAAAACAGCGTTCACGTTCTGTTTGTGATGAATGTGCTGTTAGCGCAACAATGGGCAGCGGGAAATTAAATTCTTGCCTGATACGCTTTGTAGTTTCATAGCCATCAAGCACAGGCATATTTAAATCCATCAGCACGAGATCAAATTTTGCTCCCGGCTGATGCAATGCGGCAAGCGCTTCTTCGCCATTGGAAGCCAGTGCAACACGGAAACCAAAATCAGTCACTAACTTTAATGCTAATTGCTGATTTAGCGGATTGTCTTCAACAAGCAATATGTGATAAAGCTCCGGGTTAGCAAGTTGTATAAGTGCTTGATTTACTTCCTGCACTGCCGCAGCGCTTACACGTTTTACAGGCAGTAAAATAGTAAACGTTGAACCATCGCCTTCAATACTGTTTACAGAAACAGAACCGCCCTGCAGCTCAGCAAGATCTTTTACAATAGTGAGTCCAAGTCCGGTACCGCCATATTTCCGGGTTGATTCGCTGCTGGCTTGTGTAAACGGTTCAAAAATTTGTTCGAGTTTATCGGCCGGAATTCCGATTCCGGTATCAGCAACAATAAATTTCAGTATAAGTGATTCATCACTTTCTTCGTTTACGGTGCAGTGTATTTGTACATTTCCGGCAGGCGTAAACTTAATGGCATTTCCTGCAAGGTTGAGTAAAATCTGCCGCAGGCGGAGATCATCGCCCAAGACATAAGCCGGCACTTTATCGCTGCAATTCCAGATTAAATCAAGGCCGGCGGCTTCAGCACGCTGATGCAGGATGCGATGTGTATCTTGCATTGTATTGCGCACACTGAAAGGAATTTCGCTGAATTCTATTTTGCCTGCCTCAATTCGCGCAAGGTCAAGAATATCACTGATAACCGCGGTTAGCGTTTCGCCTGCTGTTTTGAGCGCACTTATGTATTCTTTTTGTTCGGCATTGAGCGGAGTAGAGGCGAGCACTTCTGAGAAGCCGATAATGGCATTCATGGGAGTGCGCAATTCGTGACTGATATTGGCTACAAACCGGTCTTTGGTAATCAATGCTTCTTCGGCTGTTTGTTTTGCAACGCGAAGTTCGGCTTCCATTTTGTAGCGCTCAGTAATATCTACATTGCTGCACAGCACAAAATCTTTTCCATGCGCATCAGTAAGTTTTACATTGTTGTAGATCCAGATACTGGAGGTTCCGTCTCGCCGCAATAAATTGAACAGCCCGGAACTTGCACCTTTATCACGAAGTTGTGCCAAATACTTCGGAAAATTTGACCGTGTATCAGGTGTTAAGAAATCGCCGAGATTCCGGCCAATAAGTTCTTCGGGTTCGTAGCCTGCAGCATGTGCGCCGGATGGATTTACACTAGTAAGTGTTCCGTCCATTTCATGCGTTCCAATCATGTGCTGCGAATGTTCAAACACCTGACGGTACTGTATTTCGGCTTGGCGCATTCCTTCTTCCAGCAGTTTGCGTTCCGATACATCCTGCATTGTGCCGAGCATTCGTTTTTTAACGGCATCATACTGGCCGGTTAAATAAACGCTTTTCGTCGTATTGTTAACCAGCAAACGTATGTCGATTTCAAACGGCGATTTTCGGAAGCGGCTGTTGTCGATAACACGCTTTACAATTTGCTGATCGTCGGGATGGATAAAATTGTAGAAGTGTACCGGAGAAATAATGTCTGAGTTTTTGAGTTCAAACATTTCGGCAAGCACTTCGGAACATTGAATGCGATTGTCGTTATCGAACCAAACCCAGCTTCCGATTTTTGCCTGATGCTGTGCAACATTGAGTTGTTCCTGACTCATGCGCAGCTCTTCGTCTTTTCGCTTACGGTTGGTGATATCTTCCTGAATTGCAATCCATCGCTGCACTCTTCCGTCGTCGTCGAGCAATGGAGTTACATTGAGTTCCATCCAGATTGGTGTTCCGTTGCGTCGGTAGTTCAGAATTTCTTCAACAAAAGGTTCCGGATTCAGTTTGCGTTGTTCAATGCGGCGTACAGTAACAAGATCAGTATCAGCACCACGCAGAAACGATGGATCGCGCCCAACTACCTCTTCAATTTTATATCCGGTGATTTCAGTAAAAACCATATTCACCCATTCGATTTTATCGGTCGATGAGGTAATCATTACTGCTGCATTGGCACGGTTGGCAACGAGAGAAAGCAGTTGCTCATGTGTTAGCTGCTCTGCAAGTTGTGTTTGTCGGTCAATTAGTTGCTGGTTTTCGGCTGAAATGCGCTTGCTCTGCTGCAGAAGTTGTGTGAAATAAGAGCGTGTAGTGTGCGACAAACCAACAATAAGCACATTTCCGAGCAGAAGCCGCAGCAGAAAAGTGTAAATATCTATTTGCGGATTGCTGACTATTAATGCGGAAAAAAGTGTTGCGACAAAACTAACAGAGAGATAAATCGTCAAACCGCGCAAGGTTCGGAAATACATACTGCAGATAATAATGATACCTAACAGTGTGAGTGAATTATTTACATCAAATGAATTGCGAACACAAAGCCAGAGCGAAAATGCCATCAGAATGCTCATTGCTGCATAAGCAGAGAGCCTCAGCATTCGCCGGCTGATGTCTGAATAAAAAGAAAAGGAAAACAGCAGAAGACCTGCAATGCAAATGAAGCAGCGAATCACCGCTTCTTCATTAAACGGGATAAAAGAATTATTCAGAACACCGTCAGCTGCAACACCTCCCGCGAGCGCAAGAAAAAGTATTCGCTCGGCAAACGTATTGCGGGAAAAGATTTGTTGAACTAACCGTTTCATGTTGAAACCGAAAATAGGAAGAACTTTCGGCAATAAGCGGCGCACGGCTCAGAGAATTATTCACCGACTTTACATGAACCAAGATTATGAAGAGATGCGGAGCAAAAAAAATGGGGCGGCCTAAGCCGCCCCTGTCCGGAAGCACAAAACAGCATAACCCCTACACATTTGTTTGTACTTCCGTATCCTTCATCCCTTCCATTCCCTCTACAAGTAAACTATACATCTCAGCAATTTTTGAGTCAGAACAGGCTTCAAACCTGAACGTCTCATATATCGGGTGAAACTGTTTAATCAGCATCACCTGCATATCACGGCATTGATTGCTCAACTCTTTGTGATAATGTGAATCTTGCATTCCCATACGAATCATAGCAGTGTCAGATACTTTACTGTTGTTGATCGTGTGAGGGGAATCGATCATTACACTGCAAATATGGGGGCAAAAAATTTTACGAAAAAGAAGAAACCGATATGTTTTCTGTGATTTCCGACAAACGGTATTTTTTGCCGGACGAATGAAATCAGGGTTGGTTCATGGGTTACTTTTCAGAGCAAATTCAGTCTGCGAAAAAGATCTTCTTTGTGCGAGCGGCTAACCGGTAACGACTTTCCCCCAACATTTACAGAGTTTTCTTCGATTTCCTGAATTTTATCGAGCCGAACGATGTACGAACGGTGAATGCGAGCAAAATCGCGGGAGGGCAGCCGATTTTCTATAGATTTCATTGTAGAAAGAACTGTATGCCTGCCTTCGCGGGTGTTTATCTGCACATAGTCGGCAAGGGCTTCAACCCAAATTATTTCATTCATCGGGATGCGCAGGAAACGGCTGCCTTCTTTCTTAATAAAAAGCGCCTCTTCTTCGCCATCCGGTTGTGTTTGCAGGCTGGTTTGAATGCTCTGGGCTTTCATGGCTGCTTTCAGAAAGCGTGCGTAATCAATAGGCTTAAGCAGGAAATCGGTTACATCGTAATCGAATGCTTCGGCAGCATATTCCTTTTTGCCGGTAATAAGTATGATCTGCGGAATTTCTTTAAATGTGCGAAGAAAGTCTAATCCGCTCATTTCGGGAAGTTCAACATCCAGAAAGATTAGATCTATTTTTTGCTGACGAATAAGGGTAAGGGCTTCGGGAACAGAAGCGCAACTACCGCATAGCGTTAGGAAATCTGTTCGGCTTATACATAGCTCTACAGCTTTGCGGGCAATTTCGTCGTCGTCAACTATGAGGCAGTTCATGGGAGTAAAATCTAATGCAAGATAAGATAATGCAGAATATAAATATATGCTGGTAAGAAAGTTAAAGGAAGATTTATCTGCCGATAATCAAGAAAACAGTAAATACAATTATCTTATTTTTTTGTAAATGAGTTGGCGAACCTGTATAGCTGAAATGTTTCTTTGCTCAACTCTTCTGTAATGCGTGTAATTAAATCCTGGCGGCTTATGTCCTGCATCCGGTTACGCTGAATGAGTTTCCAAGCCTTTTCCGCAAAAAGCAGTGCACGGCGCGGATTAGAAACCGGTCTGCTTCCGTGTGCTATTATCTGCTGCATGAGCTCATCAATTCCTTCGTTGCGGGCAGCTATCGTTTTTATTACCGGAACTGTCCAGTCGGATGCAGCCCGCTGGTGCAAAAGCTGATGCAGGTTTCGTGCAAACATCTGTGCTCCGCTTCTGTCGGCCTTGTTCACCACAAAAATGTCGGCAATTTCCATAATGCCTGATTTTATTGCCTGCACATCGTCGCCGGCCTCGGGAACAAGTACTACAACTGTTGTATCGGCTAAACCGGCAATTTCAACTTCCGACTGGCCAACACCAACAGTTTCAACAATCACCAGATCAAAACCGGCAGAGCGAACCACATCTGTAATTTCGAGCGTTGCTGCAGAAAGTCCACCCAACGAGCCTCGCGTAGCAAGCGAACGTATATACACATTAGGGTTCGTAAAGTGCTCGGCCATACGAAGCCTGTCGCCCAGCAATGAGCCAAAATTAAATGGTGACGTAGGGTCAACGGCAATAATGGCAACTGTTTTGCCTTGTTCTGTAAGCCGTGTAATAAGTGCATTGATGAGCGTACTCTTGCCCGCGCCCGGCGGACCGGTAATTCCAACCACCGGCGAGAGCTTAGTCAGATCAAGGGCTGTAAGCAAGGCCGAGGCTCCCGGAAGGCTGTTCTCAACCATTGTAATAGCACGCGCCAGTGCACGGCGGTCGCCGCTTCGGAGGGCATCTAACAATTGCTGAGGGTCGGTCATCGCAACAAAGATAAACAGCTTTTGTACTTTTGTCTGCGTATGCCCGAACCGGTTCAACTTTCTGTCGTCATTATTACCTTCAACGAGGAGCGCAATATCGGGCGCTGTATTGATGCAGTAAAAGACATTGCCGATGATATTGTAGTGCTCGACAGTTTCTCAACCGACCGCACATCAGAAATTTGTAATTCGAAAGGCGTTCGTTTTATTCAGCATGTATTCGACGGGCATATCGAACAAAAAAACCGGGCGATAACATTTGCGAAATTTCCGCACATCCTCTCGCTTGATGCCGATGAAGCGCCTGATGAATTCCTGAAGCAATCAATTATTGCCGCAAAAAATAATTGGCAGCACGATGGTTATTCGATGAACCGGCTAACCAATTATTGCGGGAAATGGATAAAACATTGCGGCTGGTATCCTGATACAAAGTTGCGACTCTGGGACAGCCGCAAAGGAAAATGGGGTGGCGTAAATCCGCACGACCGTTATGAATTAACAACTCCAAAAGCCACAACAGCGCATCTTGCAGGCGATATTTTGCATTATAGTTATTACACCGTAGAAGAACATTACCGCCAGGCCGATAAGTTTTCGACCATAGCTGCCACAGCACTTTATGCAAAAGGTAAGCGTAGTTCGCTGTTGCTTGCAGCTATAAAAACGGGAGCAAAATTTCTGCGCAATTACATCATCAAGCTCGGCTTTCTCGACGGGCATTATGGTTTTGTCATTTGCCGTATCAGTGCAGGTGAAACCTGGCAGAAATATATCAAACTTCGTAATCTGCACCGGCAATGACAGAGCGGCTTTTCAGTTATCGTTCGCTATTGCTTCGGCCGCGTTTTCAGTTGGCGCTGTTGGTTGGCATTGTACTGGTTGCAACGCTGCACCGGCTCATTTTGTTTCCCGAAGGTTCGTTCAACAACTTCTATATTTTCCGGGCCTCGTTTACTAATCTTTGTTCGGGAGCTGATTTGTACATTTTGCATCCCGAGCAGTATTTTGATTTGTACAAATACAGTCCTTCGTTTGCAGCTGTAATGGGCATTTTTCATGTTCTTCCGGCTGTAGTTGGCGTTGTGATTTGGAATTTGCTCAATGCACTGCTGCCGTGGTGGGGACTGCGCCGGTTACAGATTGGCGAAAAGTGGAAAGCATTTATTTTGCTATTCGTTTTAATTGAACTTATTACTTCGGTGCAGAATGCGCAGAGCAACGGCATAATGACCGGCTTGCTGTTGCTGGCTTTATCGGCATTCGAACGCAAGCAGGTTGGTTATGCAGCACTGTTTATTGTACTGGGTTTTTACATAAAACTGTTTGCAATTGTAGCCGGACTGCTGTTTGTTTTTTATCCGCAGCGGATAAAGTTTTTGATTTCGGGAGCCGCGTGGCTGGCATTTTTTGCAGCACTTCCGCTTTTGTTTACTTCGCCTGCATTGCTAACGGCACAATATAAAAGCTGGTTGCATTTATTGGCAAATGATCCGGCGCACGAGCTTAATTTTTCGCTCATGACTTTATGCGAACGGTGGTTCGGACTGCATGCACCTGATAGCTGGTTTCTTGTTCCGGGAGCCATACTGTTGCTGCTGCCGCTGTTGCGCAAACAACATTGGCAGAACGAAAGTTTCAGGATGCTTTATCTGGCAGCAGTGCTAATCTGGACTGTTATTTTTAACCACAAAGCCGAATCGCCAACCTATATTATTGCGATAACCGGAATAGGTATCTGGGCAGTATCACAGCCCAAAGGAATTTTGAAAACCGCATTGTTGTTGTTGGCATTTATCGGAACAGAACTTGTGCCTACTGATATTTTTCCGCACAGCTGGCGAACAGAGTTTTTTGTTCCATATGCCGTAAAAGCATTTCCGGCAATACTCATTTTTGGTGTGTTGATGTGGCGGTTGTTGCGCGGGAAATATTTTGCGGAGCAGAAGTATATGACAACTTAATCGCTCTGAAAATCAAAATTTTGCAGAAAAAACGAGAAATTAATTGATGATTGGATAAATTTATGTATATTTGAATTGACAGTCGGGAGATCTGCCCTTAGCGGATCGTTAGAACTAGGTTTCTACCTGCCTGTCTTTTTTGTTTTTATCCCCCTGCGTTATGTACTTGCTTTATCTTGATGAGTCAGGATCGATTACTGACGCCAGTCAGAAATACTTTGTGCTTGCCGGTATTTCCTGCTTTGAACGGCAGACGCATTGGTTATCAAAAAAGTTAGATGAAATAGCCGCACAATTCAATCCTGATGATCCTTCGGCAATTGAACTTCATGGTAATCCCATGTTTCATGGAAAAGGTATCTGGCGAAAGTTTAAAACAGAAGTCAGAATCAAGGCAATAATAGATTGTTTGGAATTAGTCAATCAATCTCATGTGACCAACAATGTATTTGTGTGTGTTATTAATAAGTCAAGATGTCACAAAGATCCTATTGAATATTCGTTTGAGCAGATTTCTAGTCGTTTTGATATGTATCTGAAAAGACTGCATCGCAGAAATGATCCGCATCGGGGAATTATTGTGTTTGATAAATCAACTTATGAATCCACTATTCAGGGGCTTGCAACAGATTTTCGTACCATTGGCTACACATGGGGAGTATTAAGAAATTTGGCTGAAGTTCCTTTGTTTCTTGACTCAAAAGCATCACGCCTTATTCAACTGGCCGACCTGATTGCTTATGCTGCTTTCAGGAATTATGAAAAGTCTGACAATCGCTTTTTTTCTATTATAAAAAAACGGTTAGATGCAGAAGGCGGAATTACACATGGAATGTACGAACTAGTGTAGTTTCTGTTATTTCGCTACTTCCCGGTTACTGCCCAGCGGTAAAGCAAACAGCACAAGCGCATTGAAATAAGCAAAGAATGTAACACCCTGCTGAGTTTCAAGCGTATCATCGTTGAGGAAAGATGTAACTGCAATGATGAAAAAAGCAACGCTGATATAGTTTTTCCAGCGCCCCATTTTGCTCATCGGATACAGCAGTGAAAAAATAAAATAAAGCAAAGCCGGAATGCCGAGCGTAAGCGCAACAGATAAAAACTGGTTGTGCGGATGCATCCACTGAAACGACTCGCCAAGCGAAGTACCGTTGTTGCTGTACCAGTTTCGCATTGTTTTTTCGGTGCTCCCGGTTCCGTGGCCTACAACGGGAGCTTCGGAAATACACGCCAATGCAGTTTGTGCAAGTTCAAAGCGCATCGTTACCGATTTTCCGCTCGGATCGCCGCCATGTCCGTACACATGCAGTTCCCAATATACCTGATACATGCGGCGCTGCAACTGATTCATATTCGGCCACTCAGCATTGCAAAGTCCTGATTCTATTTTCTGAATATCATCGGCAGTGAGTTGCTGAATTCCGTCGGCATCTTTCCGCAAGCCTTTTGAAGTCATGTACCGAATCAGTACAATATGAATAGCAACGCCCTGTGCTGTTTTGCCTCCGTTCAGCTTGATACTGCTTCTGCTGTTCCATGCCGAGTCCAGTTCAATCCAGCAAATCCAGCGGTTTACATACCTGCCGTTTTCAATCATCGGATCGGCAACTTCGTGTGTGTAAAAATTCCCGCGCGTTGTGAATTTTTCCAGCTTACTGTCGGCAGCAGTTTTTGCAGCATCAGGTGTAAATATTTTCCAGGCCGAGTACATTTCTGTTCCGGCAAAAATTGCTCCTGCTGCAAAAACTGCTGTAACTACAAGTGCGGCCTTGCGCTTGCGGCGAAGAATAAGAAACATCAGTGCCAGAATAAAGCCACCAATTGCCAAAACTACAAGGCCGGTAAGCGATTGCATATAAATAAGAAAGAAGATCAGCAATGCAATGCCGGCAACAGCTGCTGCTTTCTGCCACATAACAACAGGTCTGAACAGTATGCGGCCAAGCCAGAAAATGGCGAGGTCTGCCATCAGCGAGAGCCTTATCAACGAAACAAATTTTGATGCTTTGCGCAAATCATTGATTTCAGACGACCACCAGCCCGCAGCAATAATGAGCGTGCTGAGTGTACTCACAAAAACAGCAGCCAGAAAAATGCCAATTACCCAAACAAACTCTTTGCGCGAAAGCTGCGGTGTTGTGCCCAGCAGCAGCGGAAAAAGCAGCAGCGGAATTTTAACCCGTATATCGCGCCAGCCGGCACCGGCATCCGAAGTCCAAAGCAAACCAATAAGGTGAATGGCAAACACAGCCATGAGAACGGCAATTGCAGGCCGCATTTTAAATCTGCGCCACTTTGCAGCAAAATCACCTTCCCAAAGCCAATTGATTCCAACCCAGAAAACCGAGACGCTGATCATAAATTTAGACAGCGGCAAGCCTGCTGCCGTTAGCGACAGCCCGAAGACATATAAAAACCGATGCCAGGAAGCCGGTAAACTTATATTCATGCGGAGGTCAGGTGGTGGATACGAATGTAACCAAACTTGGCGGCGAAAACCGGCAACGTATTTTCTGTAAAATCATTGTGCCGGGAGGTGTTTTTTTTCTCACCGGTTTTTGTACAGAAATTACTCGTCTTTTTTCTCGACCTCAGAACGCTGCTGAGGTTTCGGGAGTTTCTTTACAACCGTTAATACCTCTGTATATTCTTTTTTATTGCCGAGCAGTTGCATAGCACGGTTCAGATCCGGATCATCTTTGAGAGATGAAGCTGTGCGGCCGCGTTCGTAGAAATAACGTGAACTGATTTCGGCCTCCAGCAACACGGTGATTTCTTTTTTAAATTCCTCGAAATCATCTTTTTTGCTCTCTGTAATTTTCCCTTTCAGCGCTTGATACTCTGTGTTCATTGTTGCAAAATGCCCTGTTTTCTCGGCGTTTTTGCGAAACTGCTCCAGGTTTTTTTCTTCCGGAGTTTGATAGGCGTAATCGCGTTTTTTAACCCAAGCTACAAAGGCGTTGTACTCTTCTGCCGAAACACGAAATGCATCACCGCTTTCAAGTGTAGGATGTGTTAATGTGTACTGAGTAGCATAATCGAAAATGAGTGATTTGGCTAAAAGCGTATCGGTTAAAACACTGTACTTGCGTGCCGGTACTTCCACATCCGGAATAATTCCAAGACCATCCCAAACAGTGCGCCCGTTGCGGGTTTTAAATTCGGTGATGAGTGAATCAGATACCCGAACTACAGAGCCATCAGCATTGCGTTTCGAGTAATCGAGCGCCTGAACGCAGCGTCCGCTGGGCGTATAATACTTTGCAATGGTGAGTTTGAAATAGGCACCGTAAGCAACAGGCACCGTATTTTGCACCAATCCTTTTCCGTAAGAACGCTGACCAACAATTACAGCGCGATCCAAATCCTGCAATGCTCCTGCAACAATTTCTGATGCCGATGCAGAGCCGCCGTCGGTTAAAACAGCAAGCGGAATTTGTGTGTCAACCGGTGTAAGTTCGGTGCGGTAAGTTTGATCGTTTTCTTTGATACGGCCGCGCATTTTAAGCACCAGCTCTCCTTTGTCAACAAACAAATTCACAATAGCAACAGCCTGACTAACCAGTCCGCCGGGGTTTCCGCGCAAGTCGAGCACAAGCGATGTAATGTTTTTTTGCTTGAGATCGAGAAGGGCTTCGCGTACTTCCGATGCTGCGGTTTCTCCAAATTCGTTGAGCTTGATGTAGCCGGTGTTGTTGGCAAGCACTGTAGTGTAGGCAACTGTTTTCGGCTTTATTTCCTCGCGCGAAAAACTGAAATCTATCGGCGACGAAGAACCCGGGCGTTCCACTTTCAGTGAAATAGATGTGTTGGGCACACCGCGCAGTTGCTTCATTATATCCTCCCCATTTTTCCCGAGCGTACTGAGTCCGTTCACTTCAATCACCACATCGCCGGGCTTGATGCCGGTTTTTTGTGCTGCAAAGCCTTCATATACTTCAGTAACTACGTGCTTCCCGCCAATGTAGCGAATGGTTGCACCAACACCGCCGTATTGTCCGGTGCTTTGGTAGCGATAGTCTTCTATATCCTCTTCCGAGTAGTAAACCGTGTAAGGATCAAGCGAACGAAGCATGGCATCAATGCCGGTTTTCATAAGTTCGCCCGGACGCGGTTCATCCACATAATTGCTGTTGAGGCGCTGGTAAATGGAGCTAAAAATTTCGAGGTTTTTGCTTACCTCAAATAACTTATCATCGTTGCCTGCTGCTGCAAAGCCAAGCATACCGGCACCTGCAAGCAATACAGGAACAACCAGCGTGCGTGCTGCGCGGCGAAGTTGGTTGGATGAAATACGGAAAGAAATTTTCATAGCTGAAAGAATACAAAAGTTCAGGGAACAGGATCGTGGCCGTGTCCGCCCCAGGGATGACAGCGGCCAATTCGTTTAACAGTTAGCCAGCCTCCGCGCAGCGGGCCGTGTTTGCGTATAGCTTCAATGCCGTATTGCGAACACGACGGCGTATATCGGCACGAGGGCGAGAGATACGGCGAAATGGCGTATTGATAGAATCGGATCAAACCAATAAAAATTCCGCCAAAAAAGCGGCGCAGAACAGTTGGCTGCATATTTTCACCGGGAACCTGCATCAGTCAATTCGATCAATCGTTGTAAAGTTAGGATAATTTTACCCTGAATTTCAGGAGTGGTAAGCGCTTCGCGATGCGTGTAAATAATCATTACCTCAATCTTTTTTCCGGCACTGTTGAGATGTGCATAAAGCGGATGCTTGTTGAGCCGGAAAGCTTCCCGCAACTGCCGCCGGATTCGGTTGCGCATCACGGCACGTTTAAAAGCCCGTTTGGGTACCGCAAACAAAATGCGAACCGGGGCTTCCTGATCTTTTGCCTCGCGCCAGATTACCCGAAACGGAAATCTTCTGAACGATTCACCTGAACGCACTAATTCCTCAACGGTAGTGATTCCGCTCAGTCGTTCGGCACGGGTGAATGTATTGCGCATGGTGTTGAAAAAAGCAATCCGGCACATTGCTGCAGCCGGATTGTACAAAAGTCGGGAAAATGAAGGTACTTATAACGTTAGCTAGCGAGAAGTTGATAAGGATTGGCAATCGTGCGCTCTCCAAATCGTTTAAGCAATACTGCTTCATTATGCTGGTCGATCTTTTCTTGTTGGATAATTTCCTGAATGGCAGGTTGTTTTAAACCCGGAATCCGGATTTTGAAGAACGGCCATAAAAAATCCTCCTGATATTCTTTTTCAAGATCAGGGAATTCGGTAATTGGCTTGTATTCCTGAGGCTGTTCTTTGAATTCATCAGAATATTTGAAAAACCAAATTCCACCTTCACAGCGAAGTGTTCCGATCTCTAGTTTACCAACAAGCAAACGAAAGTTATGTGTTTCATTTTTAGGAAGATGTATATTTTCGGTATCTCCTTTGCTAAACAAATTCTTTAATATCTCTAACATAATTAGTCCTCCCTTATTTTTTTGAATCGTTGAACTAGTACTTCGGTTATCAACGCATTTCTTTCTGGAATAAAAAGATGAAAAAACTCTTGTTTTAACATTGTAAATATCTTCTGTTCAGTTTCTTCAGATGATAATTTTAAAACGATTTCTTTGTAGTCTTTGTTTCCTTTTTTAAGAAAATTTATCAATTCAAAATGATTTATTTCAGTGTTGCCTTCAATGCTAATTCTTGGAGCCGCTGTCTTTACATACCTTGGAATAAAGTTATTTCCGGCTATTTTGCTTGCATGATAGTTATGTGTTAAATTGTCGTCACTCATATTCCAAAATAAACCTCTGGCAGAATCATATATGGGAGCTAGTTTAACAGCGTAATCGCCGATTAAGGCACTACTTATTACGCCCCAGTTATAAAAATGCCGATCGTTATTTCCGATGAGAGCGTCAAAAGTGATCATTTTAACCAACTCATTCATTATATTATCCGATTGCTTTGGAAAAACAGCACGAATAGCTTTTGAAATAAATTCGAAGGTAAAAAACTCGCGTGCAGTTTTTTTATTCAACGCAATTTCATTAGCAAAATCAGTATCATTTAGATATGCTCCACAAATTTCTGCGCCATGTATTAATATTTCATTTTTGCGTAAAAAGAATTTACTCAGAAAGCGAATCTGCCCATTTATATGAACAAGTTTAATCTTATTCATGTTAAGCCCCATTTCCTGACCTATTCGATTAATCATGTATTCTACAACCGATTCATGTGGATACCATTTTTCTGCAGTTTTTGCAATATAGGAAGGCCAGGATCGGTTATTTTTTCTTCTTTTTCCTGAGTTTGGTTCATAGAAATAAGCTTTAATGAACTGTTTCGGAGCATCACCATCAAGACCAATATCTATAACCTGATAGTTTTTTCGTTTTAATTCAGGAATTTTTATGGCAGGATTCAACTTGCCAGAATTATTTATTGACGTTTCTTTTCTAAGTTTAGACACTTTAAATAGCACCAAGTCCCCTAAAAGTACAAAATGAAATACGACTTGTCAAGCCAAATCTTCAACTGATTTAAAGCCTAATGAATAGATTAAGTAGAAAAAGGACTTACTTCTTATTCACTTGCTTGATGTAATCTTCAAGCGCCATTGTCATAGAAGGCGTTCCGGGACGAGGTGCATGAATATCAAGACGCAACCCGGCTTCTTCTACAGCTTTTGCTGTGGCAGGGCCAAAAGCCGCAATGCGGGTTTTGTTTTGCTTGAACTTCGGGAAGTTTTTGTAAAGCGAAGTGATCCCGGAAGGACTGAAGAACACAAGAATATCATAGTACACATCTGCAAGATCACTCAGATCACTGCAAACGGTGCGGAACAGAACAGCCTTTGAGAAGGTAATGTTGTGTTTCTCAAGAATTTCGGGTACTTCTTCCTTATGCACATCAGAACACGGATAAAGAAACTTGTCTTCTTTATGCTTGCGGATGATGTCGATAAGATCACTGAAAGTAGCTTTGCCGTGAAAAATCTTCCGCTTTCTGTACTGTACATACTTCTGAAGGTAGTAGGCAGTAGATTCAGAGATGCAGAAATACTTCATGGTATCAGGAACCGTAAAGCGCATTTCCTGGCAGATGCGGAAAAAGTGATCAACCGCATTGCGGCTGGTCAGAATTACAGCGGTATGCTCGTTGAGATTGATCCGCTGCTGACGAAATTCCTGTGCGGGAATACCTTCAACATGAATGAATTCACGGAAATCGATTTTCAGCCCATGCTTCTTGATCAGATCAGCATACGGTGACTTGTCAGTCTCTGGCTTCGGCTGGGTGACGAGAATGCTCTTCACCCGAAGTTCGCCGTTATTGTTATTCTTTGTTGATGCCACTTGCTCTAGTTAGGGGATCTCCCGGAATTAACCGGCAAATTGTTTCAGAATGACGACAAAGGGTAAAATTTCAAGGGTGCAAAGATAAAGAAATATATAGATAAGAGAAAATCCTGATGAAGACAGTCCAATCAGAATGCCGCGAAAGAGTCTGTAAACCAAAATTATACCCCAGCCAGTTAGCCCTGTAATAACTAACCAACCCTGCGGTATTTCGTGCGCATAGGCCATCATCACTGTAACCGGGAACAGAAGAACTCCCAATATTTTATTGAAAAGGAGGATATTAAAATTGTATTCTGTTGATGCTTCCCGCTGATCGAAAATTACGCCCATGAGCCGGGTTCCGGCAATTTTTAGCAAATAAATGCCGGCAATTAATAACGAAAGCATAATATACTGCATAACACCCTGGCGGGGAATATTAAAGTAATCCATGGATTGCCAGAGGAACAAAGGCGTGATAATCAGAAAGTTGAGGAGCAATAGCAACGATGCCCGGCCGGTAAGCGCATTTTCTTCACGATAAAGCAAGCCAACCGACGATGCTCTGAAAAATCCTCCCGCCAGCTGTGTCATGCGCCTTCCGTCGAAAACGCGGAGTACTACAAGTGCTGCAAATGCTAAAAACAGAAATACCGGAATCCAGTTGCTGCCCTCAACCCCAACCACCGGCTCAGGTGCAAATTCCTTTGCAGGGCCCCAGTCGGCCTGAAAGATTTGCAAAAGAACAGAATGACTGGCAACTGGCATAAGTAAGTGTTTGCACTGCAAAAATACAAAAGACCCGCCAGCTATGAGGCTGACGGGTCTTACTTATTCTTGATTATCGTTTACTTCTTGGTAGGAGCAGCAACCATATCAGCATGAACGGTTACTTCAACGCTTTCGGCAATTTTAGCACCTACTGCAGAAGGAACGGCCACATTGTGGTCTTTCAGAGCAACCATAAACTTGCAATCAACGGTAATTTTACCGCCTTTAACAACAATAGTAGCCGGAATGGTGCGGGCTTTATCAACACCGTGCATGCCCAATGTTCCAGTAATGGTTACGTTATAGGTTCCGTCTTTCTTGTAATCAACCTTTTCGTTGATTTTGCCTTTGAAAGAAGCTTTCGGGAACTTTTCACTTTCCATGTAGTTCTCATTGAAGTGTTCTTCCATGAGTTCGTTCGGGAAATCGAAGCCTTTGATATTCATGCTCACAATTACATCATTTGTAGTTGTGTTAAGAATCATGATGGCGGTTGTATCTACAGCGCTGATGTCTTCGAGTGCTGTGTGCGAATAAAACTTCACTGAACGCGACTGTGCTTTGTAAATCTGCGCTGAAGCTGTGGTTACAAATGCGCCGAGCGCAAGAACAAGGAAAGCGAATTTTTTCATAGTGATGAAGAATGTATGTTGTTTGTTATGCTTTAGGCAACTTGTGTGCCAAACTCTTACTAATCATTAGGCGCTGACAGACAGCTTAGCGTATTATTATATGTATGAACAAATATACTAATCTGTAGCATTCAACAACAAGCAGACTTACATGTTCAGCGATTTGTACAAGTTCTCCCACTCATTTTCAGTCAATTGCTTTACAAAAAATAGTTTTGCCGGTTGGGCGATTGATTTCGCTATTTTTGCAGCGCTTAATCAACATACAACATGGCCACCGACAATTTTCAGGCTCCCGATTACTATTTGCTCGACGAACTGCTGACAGACGAGCATAAACTCATCCGCGACACCGCCCGTGCCTGGGTAAAAAAAGAAGTTTCGCCCATTATCGAAGACTATGCACAGCGTGCTGAGTTTCCGAAGCAGATCCTTAAAGGTCTCGGCGAAATCGGTGCTTTCGGGCCTTACATTCCGGCTGAATACGGCGGTCCCGGACTTGATCAAATCTCCTATGGTTTGATTATGCAGGAACTTGAACGCGGCGATTCGGGTGTACGTTCCACCGCATCTGTACAAAGCTCACTCGTAATGTATCCGATTTATACATACGGAACAGAAGAGCAGAAACGCAAATACCTTCCCAAGCTGGCTACCGGCGAACTCATGGGTTGTTTCGGTCTTACTGAGCCCGACCACGGTTCAAATCCGGCCGGGATGATTACCAATTTCAAAGATGCCGGAGATCATGTAATTCTGAACGGTGCAAAAATGTGGATTTCCAATGCACCTTTTGCCGACATCGCCGTAGTTTGGGCGAAAGACGAAAACGGCGATATCCGCGGCCTTGTAGTAGAACGCGGCATGGAAGGCTTCACCACTCCCGAAACACACGGCAAATGGTCGCTGCGCGCCAGCGCAACCGGCGAGCTCGTGTTCGACAATGTAAAAGTGCCCAAAGAAAATATTTTCCCCACAGTAAAAGGCCTCAAAGGCCCGCTGAGCTGTCTCAATTCGGCCCGCTACGGTATTGCCTGGGGAGCATTGGGCGCTGCAATGGATTGCTACGATACAGCGCTGCGTTATTCCAAAGAACGCATCCAGTTTGGTAAGCCCATTGGCGGATTCCAGCTTCAGCAAAAGAAACTTGCCGAAATGATTACCGAAATCACCAAAGGCCAACTCCTCGTTTGGCGACTCGGTGTGCTTAAAAACGAAAATCGCGCTACGCCCGCTCAAATTTCAATGGCCAAGCGCAACAATGTAAACCTGGCACTCGAAACCGCCCGCGAAGCACGTCAAATGCTCGGCGGAATGGGCATCACAGGCGAATACCCGATTATGCGCCACATGATGAATCTCGAATCTGTAGTTACATACGAAGGCACACACGATATTCACCTGCTCATTACAGGTATGGATGTAACCGGTTTCAACGCATTTAACTAAGTAAAGCCGGAACTTCAAGCTTTCGCAGCGGCGGATCAGACACACTGATCCGCCGCTTTTTTTGGCAATATGCGGGCCGCTGCTTACGTTTTTAAATACAGAAAACCGGAAAAGGCACGGCGTTTGCTTTATGTCTTGTTAACTTTTCCGGTGTAACCTTTTCCCCCGGATGGAGTTATAACATAAAACGAACCGAACAGGTATTACCAATCTCCCACACACCATGGTAAAAACCTTCCTTACGCTCGCAATGCCGCTCATGCTTCTGGCGCCTGCACTGAATGCGCAGGAGTTTATGAACGGCGGATTTGAAAAAAACGGAGGCCGGTGTCTCATCAACACCACGCCGGCCGTGTTTAATGCAAACGTGCAGCACACGCGTGCCTTTGGCGCATTCCGCAAACCCGATATTGCCAGTGCCGACTGCGGCTTTGGCGCTGCGCACAGCGGAAACTGGTTTGTGGGCCTTGCTTCAAACATTCAGGGCGACATCCGTTCCGAAGCCATCAGCATGGAGCTGAACAGCCCCTTGCAAAAAGGCCAGCAGTATGCACTCAGTTTCTGGGTGCGCACACGCACTGCCTCGCCCAACCTTACACTCAGCGTATCGGGTACCGACTCTGTTTTCGATACTTCGTTTTACACCGTGTCGGCACAATCTATTGGTGCGTCGTGGACAGAAATAAGCATCCGTTTTACCGCACCGGTAAACGGCCGCTTTATCGGTATCCGCGCTTCGCATCCGGAGCTTAACGCCGGGGTTTGGCTTGATGATTTCAGCATCCGCAGCGTGTTTCAGGCCGATGCAGTAGTGCTTACGCCAGCACCCAAAGCCACTGTAGCTGTACCTAAAAAAGCCGAACCCGCCGGCATCGAAATTTTTCCCAACCCAAGCGAAGGCATGTTCCGCATTTCGCTCGACAGTACACAGGTAATTAGCATGACGGTTTACAACATGCTGGGTACGCCGGTACAGCAGCATGTCATCGATCAGTCGCACCCGCTGCCCGATCGTATTGACCTTACCGATCAGGTGCCGGGCTTTTACTTCATCGAACTGCTTACACCTTCCGGAAAAATAACCCGGCGTGTGGTGGTACAGCGCGGTTAATTTCTTTACGCGGCAAGGTGTTGTTTATCAGCATCTTGCCTTTTTTGTCGACATAAATCCTATAAAACCGATAGGAAAAATAGAAAAAACTTGCCCGAAAGTTTGGGAATGACATTTATTCAGCTCTACATTTGCACCCGAATGAAACATAAACACATGCCTGCTTTTTGTTCAACCTGCTGTATGCGAAACAGGCAATAGCGGATTGTGTTCGTATTCAACCAATACAGTTACCCTTCCGCATTGCCGCGAGAAGGGTTTTTTATTTAATAATAGTATAGAAACAACAATGGAAAAACATCTATTAAGCGAATCAGGGCCGGAAGTTTCAGCGGCTATATATGGCTTCTGGCGCTGGGAGCAGGAATTGCAGGATACGGATTTACTTACTTCCGTTGTGGAAGAGTGCCAGCAACTGGGAATCACTTC
Organism: Bacteroidota bacterium; assembly: GCA_046335555.1. Lineage (GTDB taxonomy): Bacteria > Bacteroidota > Bacteroidia > Palsa-965 > Palsa-965. The sequence goes on along the minus strand of JBKDHA010000126.1, from coordinate 60,037 downwards.
ATTTGATCTGAATAATCCAAACGGGACAGAACAGGTGGAGAAGAGTTTTGGTAAGCTGATCAAAACCGGTGCAGTGCAGCGTGAAGATGTTGTTATTGCAGCTCGCGCGGGATGGCAGAAAAACAAACACAGCGGTAAACTATACGCCGATCTGAGTCAGGAATCGATCCGCAGCACGGTTGACCAGTTGCTCAAAAACCTGGGAACGGATTATGTAGATGTATTGTTGCTGCATGATTTTGATCCCTTGTTCAATGCTGAAGAAACGGCATCCGTACTTACCGATCTGGTATTGAAAAGAAAAATTCATTACATCGGTTTATCAAATTTCAATGTGTTTCAGCATAAACTGCTTTCTGCTCATTTGAGTATTCCGGTAGTCACAAATCATATCGAGCTGAGTGTACTTCAAACGGATGCCATACGCGATGGTCGTCTTGATCTGATCCGTGAGCAGTACAGCAAACCGCTTGCACTTGCGCCGCTGGCCGGGGGACGGATTTTAACAGGTACCGATGCGCGTACTACAGCAATCCGCTCATTGCTTGCCGAAATTGCAGAACGTTATTCGGCCAATGTAGAGCAGGTGGCTGTGGCATGGCTTTACAAGCTGCAGGCCCTGCCAATTATCGGTAGTCTTGATCTGCAACGCATTCGCAATGCGGCAAGTGCTCATACTATTACACTGAGCAATGAAGACTGGCATCTCATTTATGAATTTGTAAAATCCTGATTTACCCATGCAGAGTTTTCGTACTGAATTCGAACTCATCAGCCACGGCACTAAAGTGCTTGTTGAAAAAGACATTGTTGATCTTGCTAAAAAAATCCAGGCTTTCCGTGAAGGGCTTATTGATCCTGAAAAATTCAGAAGTCTGCGCCTTGCACGCGGGGTTTACGGTCAACGGCAGCAAGGTGTGCAAATGGTGAGGATAAAAATTCCGTTTGGAAAAATTTCATCCGCACAGTTACGTAAAATAGCAGCTCTCAGCGAACAATACTCAAACGGCAATCTGCATTTTACAACCCGTCAGGATATTCAGCTTCATCACATCAGTCTGGAGCATACGCCGGAAATCTGGGCAAAGCTTGAACAGGATGAAATTACATTGCGTGAAGCCTGCGGAAATACTGTACGCAACATTACTTCGCCGGCCGAATCGGGTGTATGGCCTGGTGAAGCCTTTGATGTAAGCGCCTATGCCGATGCCGTATTCCGCTACTTTCTGCGTAAACCGTTTGCGCAGGAGATGGGACGTAAAATAAAAATTGCATTCTCCAACAGTGAAGCCGATGCCGCATTAACATGGATACATGATATTGGCTTTATTGCTGCGTACAATGAATCCGGCGAACGCGGCTTCCGTGTGCTTGCAGGTGGCGGACTGGGGGCACAGCCCTTCACGGCAAAGCTGCTGCATACTTTTTTACCGGCATCCAGACTAATTCCCTTCATCGAATCGGTGCTGCGCATTTTCGACCGTTACGGCGAGCGGCACAGCCGGCACAAGGCACGCATAAAATACCTTATTCATCAGCTTGGTGTGGATGCATTTCTGCAGTTGCTTGACGAAATAACGCCGGCGCTTACCGTGCAGGATTACCACATTGCATATGATGAATTTGAAAAGCCTTATGTGCGAGAAGCTTCTCCGGTTGCTGTACCTGCAACTCCGCCCGAAGGCTTTTCCGCGTGGATGCGCTCGAATGTGTTTGAACAGAAGCAGCAAGGATATTACGGTGTATATGTGCGTGTGCCGCTTGGAAATATACATGCCGGAACTGCACGCAAACTTGCAGACTGTATTGACAAATACTCGCGCAGTGACGATGCCCGTATTACGATTAATCAGGGACTGCTGCTGCGTTATGTAACCTTGCCCGAGCTGCAGGCGCTTTACACTGATCTGCTGGCGGCTGGTCTTGCAAAGCCGGGGTTTGGTTCAGCGGCAGACGTTACTGCATGCCCGGGAACCGACACCTGTAATCTGGCTATTTCAAACAGCACACACGTGGCGCTGGCACTTGGCGAAGTGATTGAAGACGATTTCCCGCATCTGCTTTTCGACAGGCAGCTGGATATTAAAATAAGTGGTTGTATGAATTCATGCGGGCAGCATGGACTGGCAGCGATCGGATTTCATGGCAGTTCGTTTAAATCGGGCAATGCGGTGGTGCCTGCGTTGCAGGTGCTTGGCGGCGGCGGAAGTACAGGTAACGGCACAGGTCGTCTTGCCGAGAAAATTATAAAAATTCCTTCCCGCCGGGCGCCCGATGCATTACGCAAACTGCTTAATGATTTTGAATCGGAAAAGCAGCCGGGCGAAACATTCACCGCGTATTTTCATCGCAAAGGGAAGGAGTATTTTTATCAGTTGCTGAAACCGCTGGCAGATCTGAGTAACCTGGATGATGAAGCATTCAGGGATTGGGGAGCAGATGAAAAATTCCAGACTGCAATTGGTGTGGGTGAGTGTGCGGGAGTAATGATTGATCTTGTGCAAACGCTCTTTTTTGAAGCAGATGAGAAAGTGTTATCAGCCCGCGAAGCATTGGCTGAAAGCCGCTTTGCCGACAGTATTTATTTCAGCTACTCAGCGCTTATCCATACGGCTAAAGCCTTGCTGCTGAAAAACGGGCATCATGTAAATACCCATCACGCACTTATCAGCGATTTTGAAAAACAATTTATCGAAACCGGAAAAATAAGCGGACAGGGCAGTTTCAGTGCATTTATCCTTCAGCTTAATTCGCAGCCCGCCTCACCCGGGTTTGCTGCCCGCTACCTTGAGCAGGCAACCGGGTGGATTGATTTGCTGAAAACACATGCTGCTGCCGAAAGATCAACGCAAAAAGCCTCCGGACATGAATAAAACACCACGGTTAACGGTATTGGGCGCTGGTCCGGGAAATGCAGAACTGATTACGCTTAAAGCACTGCGTGTAATTCAAACAGCCGATGTGTTAATGTATGATGCATTGGTGAGTGATGAATTGCTGGAGTTTGTTCCTGCGCATTGCATCAGGCTGTTTGTGGGGAAACGCAAGGCACGCCATACATATTCGCAACAGGAAATAAATCGGATGATTGTTTCGTATGCGCATCGCTGCGGGCATGTTATACGGCTTAAAGGAGGTGATCCGTTTGTGTTTGGACGCGGAGCCGAAGAGCTTGAATATGCTGCAGCGCATGGATTGCACACAGCCTATGTGCCGGGGTTGAGCAGTGCGGTGGCGGTTCCAGGTACCTGCGGCATTCCGGTTACCTTACGCGGTGTGAGCGAAAGTTTCTGGGTAATTACCGCCACCACCGGAAATGCGGCCCTGTCGGCCGATCTGACATTGGCAGCAAGATCAACAGCTACTGTGGTGGTACTCATGGGGCTTGGAAAAGCGGCCGAAATAAGTTCTGTTTACAGGCAGGCCGGTGCCGGCGACACTCCTGCAGCCGTTATCAGCCACGGAACATTGCAGCAGCAAAATGTGAGTACCGGTGTGGTGGGAAATCTTGCCACACTGGCCGAAACGCATGATTCGCCGGCAGTGATTGTAATTGGTGAAGTGGTGAAACATAAACTTTCGCTCGCTACGGAGCAAACACTGCTGCACGAACTAACCCGTTTTGCCTCATGAGCAGCATTGAAGCCGTCAATCCGCTTTTCCCTGTCTTTCTCAAGCTCGAACAATTACACGTGCTGCTGGTCGGAGGCGGATTTGTAGCCTGCGAAAAACTTACTGCATTGTTGCAGAATTCGCCCCGTGCACAGGTTACGGTAGTAGCCATTTCGGTATTGCCTGAATTTCGTCTTATTGCTCAGGGGTTTGATGCGGTAGTGATTATCGAACGGGCTTTTGAAGCGACTGATCTGGAAGGAAAAGATCTCGTAATTCTTGCTACGGGCAGCATACAAACCAGTGCACAAATACGCACACAGGCCAGGCAACACGGCCTGCTTGTAAATACAGCTGATACTCCTGATCTCTGTGATTTTTATCTCGGATCAGTAGTGAGAAAAGGTGCAGTGAAAATTGCTATTTCCACAAACGGGAAATCACCCACAGTGGCTAAACGTCTCCGCGAAATTTTTGAAGAGGCATTCCCCGAAGAAATCAACGAATCACTTAATCACCTGCAAACCATACGCAGTTATTTGAAAGGCGACTTCGCCGATAAGGTGAAACAACTCAACCAATTCACCCGATTACTTTCCTCACAAAAGAAAAAAAGTTCATGATTACCACAGACCTTATCATCATCGGGGCCGGCCCGGTAGGCTTGTTTGCTGTATTTGAAGCCGGACTGCTGAAAATGCGATGTCACCTCATCGATTACCTTCCCCAGCCCGGCGGGCAACTTTCCGAAATTTATCCCCGGAAACCAATTTATGATATTCCGGGTTTTCCAACTGTGCTGGCGCAGGAATTAATTGACAATCTGCTGCAACAGGCTGCCCCGTTTAAACCCGGTTTTACACTTGGTGAACGTGTGGAAACAATTCAGAAAATTGATGAATGTAATTTTCAGGTTACAACAAATTTAGGCACAGTTGTTTCGGGAAAGGCCGTGGTAATTGCGGGCGGACTGGGTTGTTTTGAACCGCGAAAGCCTGAAGTGAAAGGCCTTGATGCATTTGAGAACGGTAAAGGCATACATTATTTTGTGCGTGAACCGGAATATTTCAGAAACAGGAAAGTTGTAATTGCTGGTGGTGGCGACAGTGCACTCGACTGGACACTGCAGCTGGCTTCGGTATGCAGTTCGCTTACGTTGGTGCATCGCAGCGATCAGTTCAGAGGTGTGCCCGACAGTGCGGAGCGCGTAAAAGCATTGGCCGAATCAGGTTTAATCAATCTTCTTTTGCATACATCCGTTGAAAATGTAAACGGACTCGGCCGGTTAAGTACGGTGAGTGTGAAAAATCTCAATACACAGGCCATACATGATATTGAAGCCGATGAACTGATTATTCTCTTTGGTCTCAGCCCCAAACTGGGGCCCGCCTCACACTGGGGGCTTGATATTGAGAAGCAGGCCGTGGTGGTAAATCCGGAAGACTATTCTACTTCTGTAAAAGGGATTTATGCGATTGGTGATATCAACACGTACAAAAATAAACTCAAGCTCATTCTTTGCGGATTTCATGAAGCAGCCATGATGAGCCATAGCGCCTATAAATACATCAATCCCGGTGTGCATTACACCATGAAGTACACCACAGTGAATGGTGTAAATACATTTTAACGTATGAATGATATTGTTGTTGAAATAGAAACCGGGGGTGAATTGCAGCGCGTTGATGTGCCGGATAATATCGCGCTTAGTCTGATGGAGTTGCTCAAAGGCATGGAGATAAAAGGAATAGAAGGAACGTGTGGCGGCATGGCCTTGTGTGCCACCTGCCATGTACGCATCCTTTCAGCGGAGCCCCCGCTGCCCCCGGCCGGCGATGAGGAACTGAATATGCTGGATACGCTGCCTGTTGTGTACACCAATTCACGGCTGGCCTGTCAGATCAGGCTGGCACCGGGGCAGCAGCAGATCAGGCTCTGTGTACCGTGATGCGCTGATAATGAGTTGTTTGAAAAGGCTGCCGGGAAACACCGGCAGCCTTTTATGCGTGGCGAAGATTTTTTCTGCATCTTCCCGTTACTTTTCCATTCCCAAAACCCTATGCTGATGAAAGCAGCCCGCAATGGTTCTGTTTCCTACCGCAAAAGGCATCACCATGAACCTCGCTTCAAGTTATCACCAAACCCGCGAACAGATTGAGGCTGAAGCAGCCGAAATCAACGCCGCGCGCGACAATCCGGCCCGTTTTGCGCCGCTCTACAACAGGTACTACGCCCGCATACTGGCGTTTGTGTATCAGCGTACCGAAACGAAAGACGATGCGTACGATGTGACCCAGCAGGTTTTTATTACTGCGCTGGAAAACCTCGGCAAATACAAATCGCAGGGAGTGCCGTTTTCGGCCTGGTTGTTTCGTATTGCGCTCAACGAACTGAGCCGCCAGTACCGCCGTGCCAAAGTGCGGCAGGCCGTAAATATCGACGACACACAGGTGGCCGATGTGCTGCAGGAATTGGGGCAAGACAATACTGCCGAAACCGATGCACGGCTTATGCAAACCATTGCAAAGCTCGATGCAGATGAGGTGAGTTTGCTCGAACTCCGGTTTTTTGAACAGCGCCCGTTCAAAGAAATAGGTGAGATTCTTGAAATTAATGAGGCGGCGGCAAAAGCGCGGATTTACCGGCTGCTCGAACGCATGAAAACAATTTATTCTGCTTTAGCCTGAAGATCATGGAAACGAACAACATTAACCGAAACCGCAAGCCGCTTACACCCGAAGATATTGAGCGCGGAAAGAATTTTGATCAGTTTCTGAATGCTTACAATGCACAGAAACCGCCCTTCTACAAAAAGCCGGGTTTCTACATTGGTGCTGTGGTGCTGGGAACGGTGATTGCCGTAGGTTCATACATTGCCCTTTCGCCCGATGAAGCTGAACTGAAAAAGCAAACGGCATTTGTGCAAGCTCCGCTTAACGGCGTTGATATTGCCGATACAACCTACATGGTGGATGCCGGAAAAGCCGATACGCTTGGGTTCAGCACCGGATCACTCATTATTGTTCCGCAAGGCGCGTTTCTCAACAGCAGCGGACAACCGGTTGCAGGAAATGTGGAAATCCGCTACCGCGAGTTTCATGATCCGGCTTCTATATTCATTGCGGGCATTCCGATGACCTATGATTCGGCCGGTAAACAGTATCATTTTGAATCGGCCGGAATGCTGGAAATAACTGCGTGGCAGAACGGACAGCCGCTCAAAACCAATCCGGCAAAGCCCATTGAAGTGGCGCTGGTTTCGAATACTGCTGAGGATAAGTTCAATATCTATTACCTCGATACCACGGCGCGCAACTGGGCTTTTGTAAAACGTGATACGGCGTATCCGCTGGCAGCACAAACCGCTGCGGCTGATACAACTGTTCCCAAAGCAAAACCGGCAGGCGCAGAACCCGTTCGCCCGCAATTGGCCAACAGCAAACGCCCCAGCTTCAGTATCGACTTCGATCCGCTTGAGTTTCCTGAGCTGAATGCTTACAAAGGCTTGCGTTTCGAGGTTGACGAAACCCGCACACCTTACAACCGTGCCGACCGTAAAATTCAGTGGGATGATGCTTCGATAGCCCGCAATAGCGACGGCCGCACGCTCACGGTAACATTTACCCGCGATACGATTGAACGCTCTTACATTACTTATGTAGTTGTGGACACACGTAACTATGAATCGGCCATGAAAGAATACGAGAAACGATTTGCCGCTTACGAAGCCGCACGCAGCGGAAAAATTGGCAGCGAAACTCAGAAGCAGCAGCAGCTCGACAATGCCGTTGACAAAGCAGATAAAAAGCGGCTTCGTGAAAATGCGCTTGCGCTTCGTCTTTCAGCACTTCGTTCACGCGCAAATGTGGGTCGCAAGCAGGAAAACCAAACCATGCGGCTGTTCGTTATTCAAGACTTCGGAATGTGGAATTCTGATTGCCCGTCGAATCTTCCGGCAGCCGAACCAATGGCCTTGAAAATCATCGACAGCCGCAACAAACAGGAAATTACAGGCGTTCAGGTGTTTTTAGTAGAGAAAGGCCGCAATGCAATTTTCACTTACGCGCCTGGTGCACTATCAGCATTCCAGTTTACTCCTGATGTTGAAAATCTGCTTTGGCTGGTTACCCCTGATGGACATTTGGCTACTGCCAATGCAGATGCGCTCAATAATTTAGCCGGGAAGAAAAAAGCAGAACTTACCATGACTGTGCATGAAGGTGTGCTGGCATCTGTTGAGCAAACCAAATCGGTACTTGGAATTTGAGTTAGCTGAAGCAAGGACATCTCTTAAAACTCAAAAGATTGAGGCAGGCGCAGGAGTGAAAACCGCAGTTTACTTGCGTAAATGAGGATTTTCGCGACAAGCCTAACGAAGAGATTTTGAGTTTTAAGAGATGCTCACAATAAATTATCGGCAAAGTCTGTACATTTCGGTACAGACTTTGCCCTATTCTGGTAAAAGTTGTCAACTCCGCAAAAGATGAAACTCCGCATTCTTTTTTTGTTCCTTACTATTTCAAGTTTCCGTATGCTGAATGCGCAGACGGATACATTTATTGTAAAAGGAACACCAACTGTTGTTACTGTAACTCCCGAACGTCCATATCTCTATCTGAGAGAAGATAATGTGATGAAGATTCGTTACAAGGGAAAACATAAACTCGGAACGGTCGAATTTAAAGGTGGGACTGTAACACAGCGCGATTCGTTCTACATTATAAAAGCGGAAACCGGCGTTGAAGGCGTATTGGTTGTTTACGAAAAACTGAAGAACGGAACCGAACGTATTGCCTGGTCAAAAACGTATAAACTTTATGGCCGTGAAGTGCCCGAACCCGATTTATGCGGTATTAAAAATGATTCATTTATTGATAAGTTTACCGTAATAGGTGCTGGCAGAATTTATGCACGTCAAAAATTTTCGCGAGATAATTATCAGGTTACGTCTTTTACATTATACCTGCGCAATGCGAAGACCGGGAAATTGGATACGCTGAAGTCAACCGGCAGTGCGCTCACACCGCGCATGAAGCAGAAAATTGATTCGCTGAATGTAAAAGGCAATGGCGGTGTGCTGATGTTTGACGACATCAAGGCCAAAGGTCCGAATGGAAAAGAGATAGAGCTGCCGCCACTTAGGGTGTTTCTGGTAGAGGAAAAGCGGCAGAAAATAGGGCTTTAAGTTGTACACTCGTTAAATGATGTTAAGCCAGATAGCCGGGCAGCATCCTCAACGCCCGAACTGTGCTACCTTTGAGGATTGCCATTGAGGCACGGGTATGAAAATTGTTTCTCCAAAACTGATTGCATTTCTTGCGGGCGCAGCGCTTATCGGGCTTTGCGTGATTCAGTATTACTGGATCAGTGGTGCTGTAGATCAGCGGCGCGAGCATTTTGAGCAGGATGTGCGCGAAGCAATGATGAATGTTACCCGCCGCTATGCCCGCGCTCAAGCGCGTGAACGGATGCGCACACAATACTCGCTTCCTCGTCTGCCACAGGGTTTCAATTCGCGACAACTGAATGCACCTGTTCCCGGAAGCGAAAGCCCGAATGATACACTCAGCTTCAGCCGGAATAAATTGCAGAGTGGCTTAGATGCATTGGCAAAACGCGGCGATCTCCTGAAACGCCCTGCCGGCGAGCTTTTTTCGGATCTCTACAATCAAATGCTGCAGGTGAATTTCCTCGGCGAAAATGATATTCAGCCCGATACAATGCTCATTGATTCGCTGCTGCGATATGAATTCCGCAACCGGGGAATTACTACGCGCTATGTATGGACAATTTTCACCGGAGGCACAGTGCCTGTACTCAGCGGCGATGAAGATCCTCAGCAATCGCTGCGCGATAGTTTGCTGACCAGCCGGCATCGCGTTAGTTTAATGCCCGACAATATTTTTGCGCAGCCGCACATGCTGGCAGTTTACTTTCCGTATCAAAACGGTTTTATTCTGAAATCGCTCTGGATCATGCTTATCCTTTCGGTGTTGTTTGTATTGTTTATTCTTCTGCTTTTTTACTACAGCATCTCAACTATTTATCGGCAAAAACAACTCTCCGAAATCAAAAACGATTTCATCAGTAATATGACGCATGAGCTGAAAACGCCCATCTCCACAATATCTTTAGCCTGCGAAGTGCTTTCTGATTCATCAGTTGAGAAAACGCAGGACAGGCTCAATCGTTATGTAACAATGATTCGCGAAGAGAATAAACGTCTCGGCGGATTGGTTGAAAATGTATTGCAGTCGGCCTTGCTTGATAAAGGAAATTTCCGCCTCAAAACAGGCCCGGTCGATTTTCATGAACTCATTCGCAATGCCGTAAACAGTGTCCGCATTCAGGTTGAAAAGAAATCAGGTGAGATCAGCACACAATTTGAAGCTGATAGTTTTGTGATTGAAGCCGACCGCACGCATGTTCAGAATCTTATTTTCAACCTGCTCGACAATGCAATAAAATATACCCCCGGCCAGCCGCTTATTCGCGTAATTACCGAAAACACGGCAACCGGTATTCAGCTTTGTGTTGAAGACAACGGCATCGGAATCAGCCGCGAGAATCAGAAAAAGATTTTCGATAAACTTTACCGCGTACCTACCGGAAACGTTCACGATGTGAAAGGCTTCGGACTTGGACTCAGCTATGTGAAAGCCGTTGCCGTTAAACACGGTGGCGATGTTTCAGTAGAAAGCGAACCCGGACGCGGCAGCCGTTTTTATGTTAACCTTCCTTATCACGTACCCGCAACATCCATAGAATCATGACCACAGCCGAACCCAAAACACGCATCCTGCTTGCAGAAGACGATCCCAACCTTGGCAATTTGCTTCAGGAATATCTTGATGCTAAAGGCTACGAAACCGTGCTTGCAGTAAATGGCAAAGAAGGTTTCGACCAGTTCCGTAAAGCCAGCTTCGACCTTTGTCTGCTTGATGTGATGATGCCTGTGAAAGACGGTTACACGCTTGCCAAGGAAATCCGCGCACTCAATCAGGAAGTCCCCATTGTTTTTCTCACCGCAAAGTCGATGAAAGAAGACACAATAGAAGGCTTTAATGTTGGTGCTGATGATTATATCACCAAGCCGTTCAGTATGGAGGAATTGCTCCTGCGCCTGAAAGCAATTTTGCGCCGCACCAAATCCACAACCGCACATAATACCGATCAAACTAATTTTACGGTTGGTGATTATAGTTTCGATCACACAAGGCAGGTGCTGGAGTTCGGCAACAAGCCGCAGAAGCTTACTTCCAAAGAAGCTGATCTGCTGCGCCTTCTGGCCATTTACAAAAACGACATTCTGGATCGCTCATTAGCACTCAACACAATTTGGGGCGACGACAGCTATTTCAATTCGCGCAGTATGGATGTATATATTGCAAAACTTCGGAAATACCTGAAAGATGATCCAACCGTTGAAATCATGAACATTCACGGAAAAGGATTCCGACTAATCGCGAAATAAACAGAGCGAGAAACAGAGCGTAAACAGAGCGAGAAACAGAGCGAGAGCGAAGAATGATGCGATAACCGCTCTCACTCTTCGCTCTCGCTCTGTTTATGCTCTCGCTTTGTTTACGCTCTCGCTCTGTTTCTCTCTCTGGTTCAGAATTTGGCGTTGAAACCGATACCAAGAACCTGACGGAACTGAAGACGCGGGCCGGCTTCGTTTGCACCGATAACGCCGTCGTTGTTATAATCGCCTTTGATGTTGATGTCGTGATCGTAAATCGCCTGCATGTTGATGGATGCGGAAATATATTTGTTCACTTTCATGGTAAGCAGTACTTCGGCGTTCACATCAATGTTTTGCGGACGGTCGAGGTAGTTGCTGAAAAGTTCGAGGCGTGTGGTAAGATTTACATTCTGGATAATATCAGCACGATACTGAGCACGAACATAACCACCAAATTCATTGCGGATTTTCTCGCCCGGTTTAACACCGAAAGCACCAGCAGCCGAAAGTGCGCCATCATTTACAATTGTGATACGACCTGTTAACGGCGAAACGAAGAGTGTGAATTTCGTATTTGGCTTGTAATCCATACCCAACGCAATCAAACCGTAAGCCGGAGCCAGCCAGTCTGAAATTTTTACTTTGCTGGTGTCTGAAATGTAGTTGTAACCCGGCATAAACTGTGATTTAAAATTGAACAGCGCCGAGTAATACCACTTTTCATTAAAAGCTTTACGACCATATTTTGAAGTAAAGTCAATTTTATCATCGGTTTTGCGGAGCAATGATGATTTGCCCTGCTGCAAAAGTCCGTAAGACATTTCAAGTGTATTGTCCCAGGTGTTATCACCTTTTTTATAGTTGGAAAAAAGGTTAAGTAATGCTTGTCCCGAAACCGAATTAACACCACCGGCAGCCCAGTTGGTGAAAGAAGCTTGAGTAAAATTAAGACCAAACACACCGCCGCGTGTCCAGTTTTTTGTGGTATCGGTTTGAGCATTGGCTGTCATTCCCGAAATCACTGCAAGGGCGAACAAAATACGTTTCATTGTAAAGATTGATTATTAAGAATATTGATTTGAAAATGAAGAAGGGTCGCAATTTCGTTTCGGCAGAAACGAAATTGTGACCCTTGTATAGTAGAATTATCGGCCTTGCTTGAGCAGGTCGCGGATTTCGGTAAGAAGAACTTCTTCTTTTGTAGGTGCCGGAGGTGCTGCGGGAGCTTCTTCTGCTTTCTTTTTCATGCGATTCATCATTTTGATAATCGAGAACACTACGAAAGCAACAATCAGGAAGTCTATTACCATTGTAATAAACGAACCGTAAGCCATTACTGGTCCAAGTTCTTTTGCTTTGTCTATGGAAAGGTTTCCACCATTTGCAGCAATAGCGGCATCAACTTTATCACTCAGACTCATGTACAAGTTGTTGAAATCAACATTGCCCATAAGCTTACCGATTGGAGGCATAACAATGCCATCAATGAAAGCACTGACAACTTTTCCAAATGCAGCGCCGATTAAGACACCAACTGCCATATCGATGAGATTGCCCTTCATGGCAAACTCTTTGAACTCTTTTACGAATCCCATAGTGTGTGTGTTTTGTTTGGTTAGGTGGTCTTAATTTGGGCAAATGTAATGCAAACTATAACAAATCAAAATTCTGCCGGTGTTGTACCACTTAATACAGCGATGCAGCACGAACGGAAATGAGCCGGAGTTGCAGAAATTTACCCGGAAATAATAGAAAAATAACAGCCCTGAAGGCTATCCGGTTTATTTGAACATATTTCCGATGCCCCCGGGAAGCTTATCAGCAAGACCCTTGGCGGCATCGCCAATGTTTCCGCTCATAAGTCCGTCGAGCTGACCGCCAACTGCGGGGAGTTTGTCTTTTACAAAGCCCATAACAGTATCAACAGCTGTTTTGGCTTGAGCTTCTGAGATACCGGCTTTTTCGGTAACAAGTTTGATCAATTGATCCATGGGGCGATTTGTGAATGATGTGAATGAAAAATCTGAATAACTTCGGGCAAAAATACATCTTTTGCGTTATGGCCGATCCTAAAGCTTACATCGAGAAAATTAAAGCATCATATACCGCCCCCGGTGAGCATATTTATCTCGGAGCAGGTGTGCTTGAAAATACTATTCATGCTGAAGCTGCGGTTAGCATTCCGCTGCGCATGATGAACCGACACGGCCTTGTAGCCGGAGCAACCGGAACAGGAAAAACACGCACGCTTCAGGTACTTGTTGAAGCACTTTCGGATGCAGGTGTACCCAGTTTTTTGCTCGATGTAAAAGGTGATCTTTCGGGCATTGCCACAGCGGGTGCTGTAAATCCTAAAATTGAAGAGCGCGTTGCTGCACTCGGAAAAACATTTTCGCCTACAGGTTTCCCGGTAGAAATCTATTCGCTTTCCGGTAAAACAGGTGCACAAATGCGTGCTTCGGTTACCGAGTTCGGACCGGTGCTGCTTTCTAAAATATTTGATCTCAACGATACGCAGACTGGAGTAATGAGCGTGTTGTTTAAGTATGCTGATGACAACAAACTTCCGCTGCTGAATCTCGAAGACCTTAAAAAACTGCTTAATTATTTAAGCGAAGGCGAAGGTGCTGCGGAGATCAAAGAGAGCTACGGAAAAATTTCTACAGCCACTTCAGGCACCATTCTCCGTAAAATTGTAGCACTCGAACAACAAGGCGTTGCACATATTTTTGGTGAGCCTTCGTTTGATATTGAAGATCTTTTTGAGCGTGTTGATGGCAAAGGACTCATCAGTCTTCTCAATATTCAGGATGTGCAGGATAAGCCTGTGCTGTACTCTACTTTTTTGCTGAGTTTGCTGGTTGAAATTTATCAGACACTTCCCGAAGCCGGCGATCTCGACAAGCCGAAATTGGTGTTCTTCTTTGATGAGGCGCACTTGCTTTTCAAAGATTCTTCAAAAGCATTTATGGAGCAGATCGAGCAAATTATTCGCCTTATCCGTTCAAAAGGAGTTGGTGTATTTTTCTGCTCACAGTCGCCGCTCGATGTGCCGGATACGGTTCTCGGTCAACTTGGAACCCGTGTCCAGCATGCGCTGCGTGCCTTCACTCCAAATGATGCCGACAACCTGAAAAAAACAGCACGCACGTATCCGAAATCTGAATTTTACGAAATAGATCGCGTGCTTACTTCGCTCGGTATCGGTCAGGCATTATTTTCCACGCTCAGCGAAAAAGGTATTCCTACCGAAGCAACCGCAGTTCACCTTTTTCCGCCGCGATCGGTTATGGGTCCACTTTCGGCTGATGCACATCAGCAACATCTCAATTCATCAGAGATGTACAAAAAGTATAAAGATGCCGTTGATCCCGAAAGCGCTTACGAAATGCTTACCCAGCGTGTAAATGCGCGAATGGAAGAAGCTGAAAAAGCAGCCGCCGAAAAAGCGGAGCAGGATACACAACGCAAAGAAGAAGCAGCCGAAAGCAAGCCGCGGCGTAACGAAAAATCAACAATCGAAAAAGTAGTTTCGAGTCCGGTAACCCAACAGTTCGGCAAATCACTTGTGCGCGGATTAATGGGCATGCTTTTCGGAAGCAGTTCTTCCGGACGCAGAAAAAAGAAAGGATTGTTTTCGTAAAGAAAACTTATTGCGATAAGCATTAGCGCAGGTAATTTTTGCAAAAGGTTTGCAGCAATTACTTGCGCTTTTTTCGTTTGGCGGGATTTTGTCTGTAGTATGCTGCCAACTCTTGATTGAATAGCTTATTCCGAGTAAAAATATCGGAATACTATAATCTCTTCAGCATAGCGTTAGGGTGTTTTCGGATGTGAAAAACGCCAACAACAGCAACAAGTTGCTTTTCTTTTAATTCTTTATAAACTATTGAGTAGGGAAATCGATCAAGCCAAACAATTCTGGCTTTTGATAAGTATGAATGACCAATTGCAGGATTTTTTTCGACTCTCTCTAGTGAAATTTTCAATTCATCAAGAAAATCATCTTTAAGTTTAGCAGAAATAGATTTGTACCATTCAACGGCAAGGAGTATGTCTGCAATTGCTTTTTGCCGAATTATCAACTTCATTTCTTCAATTTGTCGTCAATAATTCTGAACGCTTCTTCTATGGAGTAATTTTTACCGCTGCCCGTTTCGAGTTCATTAATTCGCCGCTCAATCTCTTCGTTTTGTTCTTGATCCAAGGCATAAGAAGATGGATTGTAGTTAACCGATTCTTCAAGATACCTGTGTACAATTTTAAGCGCATTCTCATCTGCTTTTTCAAGCAGATGATGGATTTGAAGTTTTATTGCATTGTCGTTCATGGTACCTGTTAATAGCTAATAAAGATAAGCAGAAAAAAGCATTAATGTGTTGGAAACAACAGGCATTTCTTATCACACATCAAAAATCATTCCAACATTTCCGAAATTACTTTTATCTTGGTATCGGCTTTGCAACTTATGCTCTTGTTATGTTAAAGCAATCCTTACAGCAAAAGCTTCTTCAGAAGCTTTCACCGCAGCAGATTCAGCTCATGAAATTGCTGCAGCTGCCAACTGTTGCCCTTGAACAGCGAATCAAAGAAGAACTTGAAATCAATCCTGCTCTCGAAGAAGGTGAACAAACCGACGACGAAGAAAAAGATGATCTTGCCGAAGACGATGATGGTCTTTTTGATGAACAGGATGAGCAGGAAAGAGATTCGGATAATGAGGATAACGACAGTTCCGATGATTTATCGGAGATTGAAGAGCGCAGCACAGAAGATGCGTTTGAGCTGGATGATTACATGGACGAAGACGAGGGATACTCGTATCGTGAACAGGTAAACAACGGCAGTGCCGACGACGAACGCCGTGAATCTCCGCTGTCTCAAGGTCCGGGTTTTCAGGAATTGCTGATCACGCAACTTGGTTTGCAGCCGCTCGACGATCATCATTATCAGGTTGGCTCTTACCTCATTGGTAATATAGATGACGATGGCTACCTGCGCCGTGAGCTTGATGCAATAGTTGATGATCTTGCATTTTCACAAAACATCAGTACTACAGAAGAAGAGCTTCGCGAATTACTTGATATAATTCAAAGCTTTGATCCGCCGGGTGTAGGTGCGCGTGATCTTCAGGAATGCCTGCTGTTGCAGCTAAAACGCAAAATGCCAAAAACAGCCGAAGTAGTGCTGGCTATGCGTGTGGTTAGCGAGCACATGGATGAGTTTTCTAAAAAACATTACGATAAAATTTCCCGAAAACTTGGTATTGATGATGATTCGCTGAAGCGCGTTATTAATGAAGTAACACATCTCAATCCGCGACCGGGAAACACGGCCGGCGATTCACAACGGTTTGTGCAGGATGTAATTCCTGATTTCGCAATTATCAATATTGACGGTAAATTAGAACTCACACTCAACGACCGCAATATGCCTGAACTCCGCGTAAGCGGAATGTATCAGAGTATGCTGTCGGAATATGCCCGCAGCAAAGAAAAGAGCAGTAAAGAAGCCGTTAACTTCATCAAACAAAAAATAGATTCGGCAAAATGGTTTATGGATGCGTTGCGGCAACGCCAGCAAACACTGCTGTTTACCATGCAAGCCATTCTCGATTATCAGTACGACTACTTTTTAGAGGGCGACGAAACCCAACTCAAGCCCATGATTCTGAAAGACATTGCAGATCGTGTGGGGCTTGATATTTCTACAGTTTCGCGCGTGGCCAACAGCAAATATGTTCAAACTCAATACGGCACATTTCTGCTCAAAAGCTTCTTTTCTGAATCGCTTTCAACCGACAGTGGCGAAGAAGTTTCGACACGCGAAGTAAAGAAAATACTTTCCGATTGTATTGGTGCCGAAAACAAACGCCGTCCGCTTACCGACGATGCGCTTGCAAAAATCCTGAAAGACAAAGGCTATAACATTGCGCGCCGCACCGTAGCCAAATACCGCGAACAATTGGAAATTCCGGTTGCACGCTTGCGCAAAGAACTTTGATCTTTACTAACTGATGACGCGCATTTCGCACCTGCTTTCCTGGTTGCTGCACCCGCTCTTTATGTGTGTGTATGCAGCGCTCATCTATTATTTCATGTTGCCGCAGGTAAGTGAGTTTGCTGATGAGGCGCGCATGCCCGTATTGCTGCTGCTTTCGCTGACCACAGTTGCGCTTCCGGCTGCCTCGGTTTTTGTACTTGTGCGCTTGGGGCGTATCAACAGTATGCAAATGGAAGAGCAGCATCAACGCAACTGGCCGCTGCTGCAGGTTTCATTTATTTATGCACTGTGTTATTTTATGATGAAAGACAAAAACATTCCGCACTTCATCGTGCTTTTTGTTTTTGGCGCACTCATCAATATGATTCTTTCACTTTTGGTAAATCTCCGCTGGAAAATCAGTTTACACAGTATCGGTACTGCCGGTTTGGCCGGAGGAATAACAGCACTTTTTCTTCGTGCAGAAGACGGTTCGGCGTGGATTGCTGCACTGCTTTTTGTACTTGCAGGAGCAATCGGTTCGGCACGTTTGCAGTTGCGCGCACACACACCGGCACAGGTTGCAGTTGGCTTGCTTACAGGGTTTGTAGTTCAATTCACACTCATCTTTTTCTTCCTTCGCGAAACACTTTAAACACAAAGCGAGAGCGGAGAAACAGAGCGGAGAAACAGAATGAGAGCGAGGATGAGAGCGAGAGCGGAGAAACAGAGCGATTAACCGCTCTCGCTCTCATTCTCGCTCTGTTTCTCGCTCTGTTTTTCGCTCTCATTCTCCGCTCTGTAGTTATCTTTGTGTTGTGCCGCAACGTCTTCTTGTTTCCGATTTTTTGCAGAAAGCAGTATCCCTGCCTATTGCTGATGTGCGTTCGCCGGGAGAATTTGCAAAAGGGCATATTCCCGGTGCTGTAAATATTCCGCTGTTTTCCGATGATGAACGGGCGCAGGTTGGTACATGCTACAAGCAGCAGGGACAGCAGAAGGCTATTGATCTCGGATTGGAATTAGTTGGGCCTAAAATGGCCGGATTTGTTAAAGCAGCACGCCTGCTTGCCGAAAATAAAGAAGGACTTCTTGTGCATTGCTGGCGCGGAGGAATGCGCAGCGGCAGCATGGCATGGCTTTTTGAAACCGCAGGTATTCCAACATTTACACTCGCAGGAGGTTACAAAGCATTCAGGAATCATGTGCTTGCGGCTTTTATGCTTCCTTACCAACTTCGTGTTATTGGTGGCGAAACCGGAAGCGGTAAAACAGAAGTTCTTCAGCAAATTGGACTGCAAGGGCAACAAATTCTCGACCTCGAAGCTATTGCTTCACACCGTGGTTCTTCGTTTGGCGCATTAGGAATGAATGTACAGCCTACCGTTGAACAATTTGAAAACAACCTCTGGAATGAACTGCACAAACTTGATACAACAAAACCAATCTGGGTAGAAGACGAATCACGCAGCATAGGACGTGTGTTTGTTCCGCCTCTGTTTTGGGCTCAAAAAGCAGCAGCACACGTTTACCGGATCAGTCTTCCGCATGAACTGCGCGTACAACGATTGCTTCGCGATTACGGAACTTTTCCGGTTGAACTGCTTCGCGAAGCTGTGCAGCGAATCAGCAAACGCCTTGGCGGATTAGATACACAGCGCGCAACAGAAGCGCTTGACAGCGGAGATCTTGAAACCGTTGTGCGTATAACATTGCGGTATTATGATAAAGCATACAACTATCCATACCTCAGTAAACAGAAAGAACAAGTAACTTTAGTTGAAACACCTGAAGATAATCCGGAAGCAAATGCTCTTCGTGTTCTTCAGCATTATCACAACCAAAAAAATGTCTGAAATCAATAAAATTCGCCTTACACAATACAGTCACGGTGCTGGTTGTGGCTGCAAAATTGCTCCCGCTGTGCTCGATGGTATTCTGAAAATTTCAAATACCGGTCATACCGAAAATGATCCGCGTCTGCTGGTTGGTCATGATAAAAAAGATGACGCAGCGGTGTATGATTTGGGTAACGGAAAAGCTGTAATCAGCACGACAGATTTTTTTATGCCGATTGTTGATGATGCTTTTGATTTCGGAAGAATTGCCTCTGTCAATGCAATCAGCGATGTATATGCAATGGGCGGCCGTCCGCTGATGGCCATTGCTGTTCTGGGCTGGCCGATTAATAAAGTGCCTGCTGAACTTGCAGGGCGTGTGCTTGAGGGTGCGCGTGCAGTGTGCCGTGCAGCGGGTATTCCGCTTGCCGGCGGACACAGCATCGATAACGAAGAGCCGCTGTTCGGACTTGCTGTAACCGGCGAAGTAGAAATTGAAAACCTTCGCCAAAATTCAACAGCAAAAGCTGGTGATGTTTTGTTTCTTACAAAGCCGCTTGGCGTAGGCATTCTCACTACAGCACAGAAAAAAGGAGTAGTGAAGCCCGAGCATTTTCAGAATGCTGTTGACTCGATGCTGAAGCTGAACAGTGCCGGAGCTGCATTCGGAAAACTGCCGTATGTGCATGCAATCACCGATGTAACAGGTTTCGGTTTGCTCGGCCATCTCGGCGAAATGGTTGACGGCAGCGGCCTCAGTGCCGAAGTCAACTTTGCTGCATTGCCGCTGCTGCCGGCTATTGAAGAGTACATTGCTCAGAAATGTATTCCCGGAGGAACAAAACGAAACTGGGACAGCTACGGCACTGACATTGAAGGCGTGAACGATGATAACCGCACAGTGCTTTGTGATCCGCAAACCAGCGGAGGTCTCCTTGTTGCTGTTGCCGCCGAAAATGTTGCAGACTTTTTGAATGTTGCGGCTGAAGAAGGGCTTTCGCTGAAACCGGTTGGCGTTCTCAGCGAGAAGAAGAATTATCGCATTCGCGTGCAGTAATTGCGAGCTATACCTGCGGAACTTCTGTAACCGTATTTCCGGCAATTACAAAATAACGTGCTTCAGCTTTCGGTTCAATGATTTCTTTTCCGGTAAAACTTCCGAAAGCAGGAAGTATTAGCTGATGTTCCTCCACACAGAAACAGGGCAGAATAAGCCGCTGACGAGCCTTTCCGCGTAAACTGTAACCGGGATGAACATGCCCGGCAATTCGATAATAACTGCGGTTATCTTCGGTTTCGTTTGGGTGATGCTGAAATACAAATGGAGGAACAATCAGCTCATCGCCGCATAATTCAGTATCTGTTTGCGGCTGTGAAGCGAAAAGCAATTTATCGTGATTGCCAGTGATTAGCCTGATCGGAATGTTCAGCTTCGTATGCCATTCAGAAAATAGTTGCCATTCTGCATTCGGATCACTGTGAAATAAATCGCCGATAATTACAATTTGTTCGGCATCATAAAGTTCGGCAGTTTGTTTGAGCCGGTTCAGTGTTTCGGTTGCCGGCTGATCGGGAACGGCAATACCGGCTTTTCTGAAATGAGTTGTTTTGCCGAGATGCAGATCAGCAGCAAGCAATAGTTTAGCAGAAGGCCAGTACACTGCTTTCTCGGGCAGCAACAGTAATTCTTCACCTTTTATGACCACTGAAGCAATCAACGGGAAGCCTCCTTTTCGAGTTGTTTGATCATACGCTGAACACGATCTTCAAGTTTTTCGGTACTCATTTTTTCACGAATACGTTCAACCATAATCGGAAATGCAAATGGTGTTGGTTGTTTTGTTTTTCTGACAATAAACTCCTGTGTTTCTAATCGCTTCAGCAATTTCCGTATGCGTACTTCGTCAAGTTGTTCAAGCAAAACTTCTTCATAGGCTTGTTTCAGCAACAAGTGATTCGGTTCGTAATCGCGGAAAACTTCAAAGAAAAGTTTTGAAGAAGCCTGCAAATGTCTGGTTTTCTTTTCACGTCCCGGATAGCCGCCAAATGTGAGTCCTGCAATTTGTGCAATATTGCGGAATCGTCTTGCCGCCATTTCAGAAGCATTGAGACCGTTCTGTATGTGTTCAATTAAATGTTCGGAAGAAAACAGTTCTCGCGAAATTACTTTTTCCCAATCAAGCACAGTATCAGTAAGCAATTCAAATCCATAGTCATTCATTGAAATTGAAAACGACATTGGCTCAATTTGCGTAAGCCTCCACGCCAGCAATGCTGCAAGTCCTTCGTTAACCTGCCGTCCGTCGAACGTATAAAAAAATAAATGCTGTCCTTCTTTTGATGTACAAATTTCGATGAGGAATTGATTTTGTGCAGGCATGAGCGAAAGTTCATCTTGCCGCTGAAATAAAGGTTTCAGCAATTGCAGTTCGGTATCTGTTACAGTACCGTTATGCACATCAGTCATTTTTTCGCGCAGCAGCTCCGAAAGCTGCGAAGAAAGCGGCATGCGGCCACCCATGTATTGCGGTACCAATGCTTTTTTTGCTTTTGATGCTCGCACGAGTACTTTCATATCTTTAATCATAACCAGTTCGAGTGTGCGGCCCGAAAAGAAAAAAGTATCACCCGGTTTTAGACGTGTGATAAAGTATTCTTCAACAGAACCAATATAGCCTCCCGAAATAAATTTTACGGTAAGCATGCTGTCGCTGACAATGGTTCCGATTCCGAATTTATGCCGCCGTGCAATACGCTGATCAGTTACGTAGTAATTACCGTCTTCGCCGCGGACTACTTTTGCATATTCGCTGTAAGCTTGCAAAGACGGGCCTCCGGTAATGATAAACTGCATCACCTGATTCCATTCATCGGCAGTGATTTCTGCAAAAGCATTTGTGGTGCTGACTTCACGCAGAATGGTTTCGGCATTGAATCCGCTGCCAACAGCCAGTGTTACCAGATATTGCGCCAGTACATCCCAGGCACGCACAACAGGCACCCGCGATTCGATTCGCTGTTCGTTTACTGCCGTGCGCAGCGCCGCAGCTTCCATGAGTTCCAGAGCATGTGCGGGCAAAAACCAGATCTTACTTTCAGCTCCGGGTTGGTGACCACTGCGTCCTGCACGTTGCAGAAAACGGGCAACACCTTTTGGCCCGCCAATCTGAATTACTGTATCAACCGGCCGAAAATCGACACCAAGGTCAAGGCTTGATGTACAAATAACAGCTTTCAGTATTCCCGAATGCAGCGCATCTTCTACCCATGTTCTTATCTCAGTGCTGAGTGATCCGTGATGCAGCGCCAGCTGTCCGGCCAGCTGCGGCGCGGCTTCCAGCAATTGCTGATACCAGATTTCAGCCTGAGCACGGGTGTTGGTGAAAATAAGTGTGGTACGTGATGCTTCAATAACCGGAACAGCTTTATGCAGCAATTTCACGCCGAGATGCCCTGCCCACGGGAAATTATCTACTGTATCCGGCAAAATAGTAGATACGGTTATCTTTTTTTTGATGTCGGCTTTTACAAATCTGCTTTTTCGGTGAATCGACTCTTTGCCCAGCAAAACTTTTTCTGCTTCTTCAAGATTACCGATGGTTGCCGAAATACCCCAGATTCGCACATCAGGCCGTAAGCCTTTAAGTCGTGAAAGTGCCAGTTCAACCTGTGTGCCGCGTTTGTTGCCCATCAGTTCATGCCATTCGTCAACCACAATGGTTTCGAGTTGTGCGAACAGATTTTCATAGCCTTTTTGCGCCAGCAGAATGTGCAAACTTTCGGGCGTGATGACCAGCGCCTGAGGCATCGCTTTTTTCTGCTTCTGCTTTTCGGCACTGGATGTATCGCCGGTGCGGATTGCTGCCTGCCACGGGAGGTTTATTTCTTCGCAGGCTTCCTGCATTGCATTGCGGATGTCGCGTGCCAGTGAGCGCACAGGTGTAATCCACAAGCAGCGCAGCCCTGAAGTTTTCTTCTCTTTCCGCGCTGCAGCTTCTGCAATAACCGGAAGCCAAATAGCAAATGTTTTTCCGCTTCCGGTTGGTGCATTCAGCAATCCGGAACTGCCTTCGCGGTAGGCATCAAATACTTCGCGCTGAAAAGGAAACACTTTCCATTTGCGGCGTTTGAACCAGCCATTGAATATTTGCTCTGCATCAGGCTTCTTCACGGCTGTTCTTGTTTTGAAGAATAAATATTCAGTAAAGCCTGCAGTGTTTCAAGTGTATCTGCATCGCGCATTGTCTTATCTTTTCGCCAGCGGTTGATGCGCGGAAAACGCAGCGCTATTCCCGAACGATGCCGTGGCGAAGGATTGATTCCTTCAAAAGCAAGCTCAAACACCAGTTCCGGTTTCACACTTCTTACCGGACCAAATTTGTCAACCGTATTGCGCTTTACAAATGCATCCACTTCCTTAATTTCTGCATCCGTCAATCCCGAATAAGCTTTTGCAAACGGCACCAACTGATCGCCATTCCAAACGGCAAAAGTGTAGTCGGTATATAAATTTGCTCTCCGGCCATGTCCGCGTTGTGCGTATATGAGTACGGCATCAACCGTAAGCGGATCCACTTTCCATTTCCACCAGCTGCCGCGTTTGCGGCCGGTTTCGTAAACCGAATCGTTTCGCTTCAGCATCAAGCCTTCACTCAGTTCATCGCGAGAGTTTGCTCTCAGCTCTTTTAATTCTTCCCACGAATCAAAAGACAATCGCGGTGATAATTTTAACGATTGAATAGTTGATTTTTCGGCAATAAGAGTTTCAAGTTTTTCTCGCCTCAAACTCAATGATTCGCGCCGAATATCTTGACCATCAAACTCCAGAAGATCATACGCCAAAAATACAATCGGAGCTTCTTTCAAGAGTTTGGGAGTAATGTTCTTTCTTCCGTTTCGCTTTTGCATGATGTGAAACGGCAGCGGCTTTCCTTCTTTCCACGGAATAATTTCTCCGTCAATAACTGTTCCCTGCGGCAATACTTTCAGAAGTTCTGCGAATTCAGGAAACATTTCAGTAACAAGTTCTTCTCCTCTCGACCAAACAAACAATTCATCACCGCGCTTAATAATTTGTCCGCGAATACCATCCCATTTCCATTCTGCCTGCCATTCGTTGGGTTCTCCAAGATCATCAAAAGCAACATCAAGAGCATAGGCGAGACAGAACGGATAAGGTTGAGAAAGCCGGTCGTTTGTATTTTCGCTCAGCAGGAGTTTTTCAAAGCTTGTTTCTTCGGGCTGCCAGTTTCCCATGAGGCGGTGTGAAACCGAAGCTTCGTTCATATCGAGCACTTTTGCCAATGCGCGCACCACCAGCTGTTGTGCCACACCAATGCGAAAACCGCCGGTAATGAGTTTATTGAAAACAAACTTCTCGTAATAGTCAAACCGGTTCCAGCAGTTGATGATGAATGTTTTCTTTTCAGCATCATCGGCATCGCGGAGCCGGATGAGTTGCTGCATGAAACCTTCAAGTGTTTCAGTAGTTGCCGATTTCCGATGCGGGAGCAGCAGAGCCACGGTTTCGGCCATATCGCCAACTACACTGTAGCTTTCTTCAAACAGCCAGTCGTTAATGCCTGCCGCTTCTGCCGCCCAGAGTCTAAGCAGCGATGAACGCACAATGCTTTTCGGTTTTCGTCCCGAAAGCAGGGCAACTGCCCGGAGGCAATCTTCGTGCGGAGCAGAGGAAAAGTAGCGGACTAAGGCTTCTGTTTTTTCGCCTGTTTTGTTGGTGCTGTCGAGTTGTTCGATGAGTTCGGCAAACTGTTTCATTCGGATTTTTCCTCCTTGCTTTCAGTCTGCTGCTCATTGATTTCACTGAGTTCGCCGGCGTATTCGGTTTTGGCTTCGTAAGCGCGGATACCTTTTGTTTGTAACCACTTTGCAAAAACAGCAGTGTAGCCGTGCGTAACAATAACCTGATCACATCCGCAGGCATCCACGGCAGTGTTCAGCTGATCCCAATCGGCATGATCGGAAAGCGCGAAGCCTCTGTCAACAGCCTGCCGGCGGCGTGCACCGCGCAATCCCATCCAGCCCGAAGCTATTGCGGTGGAGCAGGGCTGGAGCTTGCTGAGCCAGTTTGCACCGCCCGCCGAAGGCGGAGCAATAACCAATGCTCCCCGAAGATCAGCTTTAGTAACCGCAGCATTCAACAGCAGCGGATTCCGAAGTTTCAGCCCGGCTTCGGTAAGCGCATCATTCATGTTTTGAATAGCCGGATGAACATAAACAGCGCCAATCGTATCATCTACATTTTGAAGTATGCGCTGTGCTTTACCCAGTGCGTAACCGTAAATCAGTGCGGTTTTACCGGTTTCAGCGCATTGCTGCCACCAGGCATTGATTTCAGCAAAAATTTCAGCCTGCGTTTTCCAATGATAAACCGGTAAACCAAATGTTGATTCGCTGATGAATGTGTGGCAACGCACAGGCTCAAACGATTCGGAAACACCGTCATCCTCAAGTTTGTAATCGCCGGAAGCAACCCATACTTCACCCTTGTACTCAACCCGAATTTGTGAAGAGCCTGGAATATGCCCGGCCGGATGAAATGAAACTGTAACACCGTTTATGCTCAGCCGCTCATAATAAGCGATACCCTGCACCACAATTCCGCTGCCGAGCCGCTGTTTCATTACAGGAACCGAAATGTGATGAGCTAAGTAGTTGTCCATTCCCCAGCGTGAGTGGTCGGAATGAGCGTGAGTAATGAGCGCATTCTTTACCGGCCGCCAGGGGTCGATGTAAAAATCGCCCGCCGGGCAGTAGATTCCTTTTTCGGTAAATTCAAGAAGAGGCATACAGAAAGCAATGATATAACAGCCGGCTGGCTTTTTTGTTTCACCAAAATCATCTGCAATATACCTCTCTGTTGGTCGTGTGTATATGGGTTTTTAAGGGTAATTAAAGGCTTTTTATCGTTTAACTCTGGTGCTTGGTTATTCTGCTTTAAATTCTTCACCTTCGCTTACGCGAAATTCTCTTATTTTTAGTTCGCAAAAACGTATCTGTTTTGACGGTTATCCGTATAAAACCCAGCAAGTAAAAAAACTCCAAACCATTTGCCTGTTTACGGGTTCCCGTTGTGAAAAGAATAAATTCATTTTTTGTCCTGTTTTTGCTGTTTGTGTTGGCTTTGCCATTGCAGGCAGAAGTCTTTTATTGGACGGGAGGCAGCGGTAACTGGAATGAGCTTTCAAATTGGAAAGTTGGAGAAGCTAAAAAAGAATCCGCAAGCCGTTTGCCGGGAAGCAATGATGATGTTGAAATCTATTCACTCAGCAATGATTTAACAGTTACCATAAATTCTGATGTTTTTTGCCGAAGTTTAATAATCGGACAGGGCATTGGTTTGTGGCTGGAAGATTTTTATGAAGTAAAGCTTGAAGGTGCAGGAAAAATTCACCTCAGTGAATTTCATGGCGGAGATAAATTCCGTGATGATTTTACAGGGACATGGATTTTTGAAAATTCTCAGAAACTTGTTTTTGGAAAAACTGGGATTACAAAAGGCAAAATCATTTTTGATATTCCTCAAGTTGTTGTTTTGGGAAATCTTTACGTAGCCAATACAGTTGAAATCCGTTCTGCCAGTTTTGGCATGAGCCAAGATTTTAAATTGATTGCACAGGATATTGTTGTTCATCAGGGAGCGCGCATCACAACTCCATCGCAGGTAGTAAATATTTCAGCGCCTCAATCACCGCAAAACCATATTGTAACTACTACCGTTATTCCCAATGCCTGCAACGGGCAGTGTAACGCAACCGCTACAGCAAACGTAGTCGGCGGGTCAGGGAATTTCTCTTACCTCTGGACACCCGGCAACCAAACAACACCAACGGCAACCGGACTTTGTGCAGGAACATATCTTGTGGTTGTTACAGACCTCACACTTGGCGATCAGGTTCCGGCATTTGCCATTGTAACTGATCCGCCTCCGTTAGTTATATTCTTTTCCAATACATCGCCACTTTGCAACGGACAATGCAATGGTTCAAGTTCGGCAACTGTAGCTGGCGGAACACCGGGTTATACTTACAGCTGGCTTCCCGGAAACCAAACAACACCGGTTATCACCAATCAGTGTGCAGGAACTTACACGCTTACTATTACAGATCTTAATGGATGTCAGATTACACAGCAATCTTTAATTACACAACCGGCGGCTCTTCTGCCCAACGGCAGCAATACTGATGTAACCTGTAATAATTCATGTAACGGCACAGCATCAGTTGCACCAACCGGAGGTACATTACCCTATTCTTTCCTCTGGTCACCGGGCGGACAAACCACTTCAAGTATCAATGGTCTTTGTCCGGGAAGTTATACCTGCACAGTAACAGACTTCAATAATTGCACATCATCTTATGTTGCAGTAATTACACAACCTTCTCCGCTTCAAGCCAGTATTTCATCAGTCAATGCTTCTTGTTTTGGTGTGTGCGACGGAACCGCAACAGCAAACGTTTCAGGAGGTACAGCTCCCTTCAGTTACGTCTGGCTGCCGGGCGGACAAACCACGCAAACCATTACGAATCTTTGTGCAGGTACTTATACAGTTAACATTACAGATGCTAACAGCTGCACTGTTCAGCAGCAGGTAACAATTACACAGCCGCCGCAACTGCTTACAGCCCCTTCAGTTACAAATGTTACTTGTTTTGGTTTATGCAATGGAATAGCATCTGCAAATGCTTCAGGTGGTTCACCAACCTACACATACAATTGGTTGCCTTCGGGTGGTAACGGTGCAACTGCTTCAAGTTTGTGTCCGGGTTCATACACTGTTACAGTAACAGATCAAAATGCTTGTTCAGTAAATGCGGTTATTACTATTACAGAACCTCAGTTACTTGTTGCACAGGCAACTTCAACAAATGTAACCTGTAATAGTTTGTGTAACGGAACTGCAACTGCCGGTCAGACAGGCGGAACTGCACCATATACGTATGTTTGGCAACCCGGAAATATAACCACGCCTACTATTTCTAATCTTTGCTCCGGTAGTTATACACTTACTGTAACTGATGTAAATTCCTGCACTGCCACCACAACTGTTACAATTACACAACCTCAGCCAATTACAGCGAACGTAACACAAACTAATGTAAACTGTAATACAGCGTGCAACGGAACTGCAGCATCTTCTCCATCCGGTGGTACTGGGCCATATACATTTCTCTGGTTACCGGGCGGACAAACTACATCGTCGGTAACGGGTTTGTGTGCAGGCTCATATACATTAACTGTTACTGATGCACAAGGTTGTACCCGAAATCAAACAGTAACCATAACACAGCCTAATCCGCTTACAATTTCGGTAAACACTACTCAACTGCTTTGCACCAATAACTGCAATGCTACTGCCGCAGTTGTTGTTTCAGGTGGCACTCCGGGATATACTTATCTCTGGGCACCAGGCGGACAAACCACGCCTGTAGTTAATAATTTGTGCGCAGGTTCATACACAGTTACTGTTACCGATGCGAATGGATGTATTGCAAATAATATCGTTACAATTACACAGCCACCGCCTTATCAGGTCAGCACCTCTGTAACTAATGTATTGTGTTTCGGACAATGTAACGGAGGTGCATCGGTTTCTGTTTCCGGCGCAACTGCACCATACAGCTATCTCTGGTCGCCGGGCGGACAAACCACTTCTTCGATTTCTGGATTATGTGCCGGGACTTACAGCTGTACTGTTACTGATGCCAATGGTTGTGATACAACATTGGTAATGACAGTTAATCAGCCTTTGCCAATAACACCTAACGTTACATCAACAAATGCAAGTTGCTCCGGTATTTGCGATGGAACAGCAACATCAAATCCGGGCGGAGGCACATCTCCGTACTCTTTTCTTTGGCAACCCGGTGCACAAACTACATCAACCATTACTGGTTTGTGCAGTGGTTCATACTCACTTACAATAACAGATGCTAATGGCTGCACATCATCATCAACAGTAACTATTACACAACCTCAGCCGCTGCTTGCAACAATTACAGCAACTACTGCCAGTTGCGGGTTGTGTGACGGAACAGCAACAGTGAATGTGAGCGGCGGAACACAATCCTATACATACAGTTGGTCGCCTACCGGTGGAACAAACCCAACAGCAAGCGGATTATGTCGTGGTAATTATACATGCACAATAACTGATGCCAATGGTTGTGTAACATCCGTATCGGTAGCTGTAAATCAGGTGGTTAATATTGTTGTGAGCAGTGTTGGAAATACGCCGAGTTGCTACGGAGTTTGTGATGGTATTGCAAGTGCGAATGCAAATGGTGGTATTTCACCCTACACTTATGTTTGGTCGCCGGGAAATATTATTTCGCAAAATATTACCGGTCTTTGTGCCGGAACATATACTGTAACAGCTACAGATGCCAGCGGCTGTTTCAATACATCAACTATTACATTTACCAATCCTCCTCAGCTTCAAGCTCAAGCTTCATCATCTGATGTGTCGTGCTTTAATGCCTGCGACGGAAGTGCAACCACCGTGGTAAGTGGTGGTACCGGAACTTATACTTATTTGTGGCTGCCCGGGGGACAAACAACAGCATCAGTTACCGGCCTTTGTGCTGGGACTTACAGCGTAACGATAAGCGATGCAAATAGCTGTGATACAACTATTATTATTTCAATTACTCAGCCCACTCAAATCACGGCATCCCCAAGTATAACACCTGCAACCTGTACGCTTTGTGATGGGGCAATAGCTACATCTGCTTCAGGAGGAACACCGGGTTATACTTACCTCTGGGCACCGGGCGGACAAACAACATCAGGCATCAATGGTCTTTGTCCCGGAATTTATTCTGTAACTATTACGGATGCCTCAGGATGTTCGCAACAAGTAGTAATTCCGGTTAGTAATACAAGCGGGCCTTCGGTTACTGCAACGCCAACAAACGCAAGTTGCAATGGAGTCTGCAACGGATCTGCAACAGCAACAGTAACAGGTGGTGCAGCTCCGTTTACATACGATTGGTTCCCCGGATCACCGGCTGGCGACGGAACTCCAACAATAACAGGTCTTTGTGCGGGTACATACACAGTTCAGGTTACAGATGCAATTGGGTGCATCACATTTGTAACTGTGGTTATTATTGAACCGCAAATTCTTACAGCACCGGCAACAATAACCAATGTAACGTGTAACGGACTTTGCAACGGTTCCATTACTGTTGCAGCAAGCGGAGGCACATCTCCTTATACTTATAACTGGAGTACAGGAGGAACAACACCAACTATTTCAGGATTATGCGCTGGTACTTATACGCTTATACTTACAGATGCCGCAGGCTGCTCACGTACACTTATCTATTCAATCACTGAACCGGCAGCACTTAATCCGGGAACATCAGGAACTGATATAGTTTGTTACGGCCAATGTAATGGTACTGCATCTGCTAATGTTACCGGCGGTGTTGGTCCTTATTCATACCTCTGGTCAAACGGACAAATTGTTTCCTCAATTGGCAATCTCTGTCCGGCTACCTACACGGTAACAATTACAGATGTTAACGGATGTACGGTAACCGGTAATGTTTTATTGAATGAACCTGATTCTCTCATCAGTGTTATAACTACAACTGAAGAAGTGTGTGCCGGTCAATGTAATGGAAGTGCTTCGGCATCGCCAACAGGCGGAGTAGGCAGTTATACATTCCTCTGGGCACCGGGCGGACAAACCACATCAAGTGTAAGCGGGCTTTGTGCGGGTGCATACAGTCTTACCACTTCTGATGCGAATGGTTGTTCTGTAGTTCAATCGGTTACTGTTTCTGCTCCGCCTGTACTGGCAGCAACAACTTCAGGCAGCACGGTGCCATGTTTTGGCGATTGCAGCGGAACTGTTTCAGTTGTTGGCACTGGCGGTACTCCGTCTTATTCTTATACCTGGGCTCCGGGCGGACAAACCACTTCTAATGTAAGCGGATTGTGTGCCGGTACTTATACGGTAACAATAGCAGATATTAACGGATGTCAGACAACAGCATCTGCAACGGTTGCTCAGCCTGCATTGCTTCAGGCCAATACAACTTTTACAAGTCCTTCGTGCAACGGGTCGTGCGATGGAACAGCAACGGCAACACCAATAGGAGGCAGTGGAGGTTACACTTATCTCTGGGCGCCGGGCGGACAAACAACTCCAACCATTTCGGGACTTTGTGCCGGGACTTACACCGTTACTGTGCGTGATGCAAACGGTTGTGTTGATATTCAAACTGTAAATGTTATTCCGGTTGCGCCAATTACACTTGCAGTAGCCAGTTCTCCAGCAACCTGCGGAATATGCAATGGTTCTATTACTGTAGCTCCTTCGGGCGGATCAGGTACATATACATATTCTTGGTCAGGTAGTTTACCACCTGTGGCTTCACAATCAAATTTGTGTGCAGGAATATATTCGGTTACTGTTACTGATGCCAGCGGATGCACACAAAGCTTTACACTTACACTCAATAACTCAAACGGCCCAACCGGCGAAACTGTTTCTACAAGCGATGTAAGCTGTCCCGGCTCGTGCGACGGAAGCGCAACGGTTATACCTATCGGAGGCACATCGCCTTATACTTATCTCTGGAATCCTGGCGGACAAACAGTAAACACGCTTACGGGTATGTGTGCCGGAAGTTATTTTCTTCAGGTAACAGATGCCAATGGCTGTATCCGTTTTTCTCCGGTTACGATTAATTCACCACCTGCAATTGCCGGTAATCCGTTTGTGACAAATACTACCTGCACCGGTATTTGTGATGGTGCAATATCTCTAAATACAATCGGCGGAAATCCTGCATATACCTATTCATGGGCGCCGGGCGGACAAACCACTTCTGCCATTTCAGGATTGTGTTCGGGCGGATATACAGTTACAATTACTGATGTAAACGGATGTACACAAACCGAATCAGTTACAGTCAGTCCGTATAATGTTCTTGTTGCTTCTGTTGCTGCAACGCCTTCGCTTTGCAATGCAGACTGCAATGCTTCAGCTGCTGTAACTGTAACTGTAGGCACATCACCGTTTGTGTATCAGTGGACAGATCCGCTTGGTCAGTCAACACAAACAGCAACAGGTTTGTGTGCGGGCACATACAGTGTAACGGTTACTGACGATGATGGCTGTAATTCCGTGATACCGGTTTCTATTGTTGATCCGCAAGCTATTCAACTCAACCCGTCGTTAGTACAGCCCAGCTGTGGTTTTTGTAATGGTTCAATAACTTCTGCAACAAGCGGTGGTACTGCTCCATACACCTATCTCTGGAGCAATGGTGCCACAACTCCGACGCTCAGCGGTTTGTGTGCAGGTGTTTATGCGGTGCAGGTAACTGATGCGCTGGGATGTACAGAAGTGTTCACGTTAAACATGAGTAACAGTAATGGACCTTCGGCAGCCAACGAAGTAATTACAAATGTTACCTGCGGTAATACTTGTGATGGTTCAATAGCTTTAGCTCCCAGCGGCGGTACACAACCTTATACTTATTTATGGTTGCCCGGCTCACAAACAACATCTGCTGTGTCGTCATTATGTGCAGGAACCTACACTGTGCAAATTACCGATTCGGTTGGTTGTGTACTTATTGATTCGTTTAGTGTTACAGCTCCCAATGCAATTGTACTCAACCCCATTATTACTAATACCGACTGCGGTTTTTGCAATGGGAATATTAACCTGAATGCTTCCGGCGGAAACGGTCCGCTTACTTTCCTTTGGGCACCGGGCGGACAAACTACACCTGTGGTGAACGGACTTTGTGCAGGGCTTTATACAGTTACTGTTACCGATAGCATTGGGTGTACAGAAGTTCGCGTTATACCGGTCAGCAATTTCAATGCGCAGATTACAATTACTACAAACAGTACCGCAATAAGCTGTAATGGAGTTTGCGACGGTACAGCTTCGGCAACGGCTGCCGGCCCGAATGGTCCGTTTACATATCTCTGGAGCAATGGAAGTACCAGCGCTTCATTAACCGGACTTTGTGCGGGTACTTATCTTGTGCAGGTAACTGATGCAACCGGTTGCGTAAGCACAGCGCAGGTTATCATTAATAATGTAACCGCGCTTACAGCATCGCAACCTGTGGTGAGTGATGCGCTTTGTGCAGGTGTATGCAACGGAACAATTACTGCAATTGCATTTGGCGGAACATTGCCTTATTCATACAACTGGAGTAATAGTCAAACATCAGCAACAGCAAGCGGACTTTGTCCCGGAGTTTACACGGTAACTATTAGAGATGCAAACGGATGTACAATATCGCTCAGCGATTCGGTTGCTGAGCCAACTGCTCTTGTTTCAGCCGCACCTGTTATTACTGATGCAAGTTGCAATACAACAGCCGACGGATCAGCTGATTTGACCTTTAGTGGCGGCACATTGCCCTATTCTTACAGTTGGATAGGCCCCGGATCTTTTACCAGTACAATTGAAGATTTGAGTGGAGTGCTTCCCGGAACATATTTCGTAACTGTAACAGATGCCAATGGATGTACATTTACCGATACTGTTGTAATAAATGCATCAATTGAAGTTATTGCAGATGCCGGTGCAGATACAAGTTTCTGCTATCCCGCAACAGTAGTTCTCAGCGCAGCAGCAAGTACTAATGCAACATCTTACAGCTGGTTTGAATTACCCGGAATGACACCTGTTGGTTCTGATGATTCATTGATTGTAAATTCCGGCCCCGGCATTCATACCTATTTACTTGTAGCCGCTAACGGAATTTGTACGCATACCGACACAGTTGTGGTAAACAGTATTGCTCCTCCGCTGGCAAACGCAGGCCCTGATATTTCAATTGCATCAGGAGGCAGTGCGGTAATTGGCGGCTCTCCGGCCGGCCCTTCAGGAGCTACATTTTTGTGGACACCCTCTGCAGATCTTACAAGTGCATCGGTTCCTAATCCTACTGCAGATCCTGTGACTTCAACAACTTATGTATTACTTGTAACAGATACCAACGGCTGTTTCGCAAGTGATACTATGGAACTGATTGTGCTTCCTGCAATTTCGTTCCCCAATGGTTTCACTCCGAATGGTGATGGTGTGAATGATTTCTGGCAGATCGATAACATTACACCATTTGAAAATTGCGAAGTAGAAGTGTATAACCGTTGGGGCGAATTGCTGTTCCGCTCAGTTGGCTACAATACGCCGTGGGATGGCCGGTACGATGGACAAGAACTTCCGGTAGGAACTTACTATTATGTAATTGATCTGAATGATCCGCTTTTCCCCGAACCGTACACCGGGCCAATAACCATAATGCGCTAATGCGATGCAACAGAAACTAAAACATATCGTTCTGTTTGTACTGTTGTTTTCGGCAGCGCAAATGTATGCGCAGCAACTTCCGCATTACAGCCAGTATGTACTTAATGAGTATGTGTTGAATCCGGCTGCGGGCGGGCGTAACGGGTATTTTACAGGCATTTCATCCAATCGCTATCAGTGGGGCGGAATTACTGATGCGCCGCGAACTTACATTCTCAGTTTAAACGGCCCGCTGAAATACCGCAACATGGGAATCGGGGCGCAGTTGTTTACTGATAACGTGGGGCCAACCCGCCGAACCGGATTTTATATGTCGTATGCGTATCACGCACCGCTTACACAAAAACTCAAACTCTCGTTTGGTTTGCAGGCCGGTATTTTACAATTTATGATCGACGGTCATAAAATTCAATTGCATGATCCCGGCGATAATATTCTCATCAATGGACTGCAAACCGTGCTGACTCCCGATTTCAGCGGTGGATTTATGCTGCACAATGATCGGTTCTGGGTGGGTGCTTCGGCTATGCAGTTACAGCAAAACAAACTCAAGTTTTTCGATTATATGTCGAATACTACGAGTGTGATGAGTCAGCACTATTTTGCAATGGCCGGTTACCGCCAAAAAGCCGGCGAAGATTTTGTAATCGAACCTTCGGTATTGGTAAAGTATGTTAAACCTGTTCCTGTTCAGTTTGATGCAGGTGTACGTATCATTTATAAAGAGAAAGTTTGGATAGGCGGTGCATACCGTCACCTCGATGCGATAACAGCTAATTTCGGTTTTCTGTATCGTGAAAATCTTATGCTGAGTTATGCGTATGATTTTACAACAACCAATCTCCGCAATTACAGCACCGGAACGCACGAGCTGATGATTGGGATTCGGTTTAACCGGAAAGGGGTAAAGAAGTAAGCGCGATTACGTAAGCAGTTTTAAATCGGATATTCCGCCTTGAATAAGTTTGACTCTGCTATTGTAAATAATCCTAATTTATAGCAGAACTGTTTCTCCAACAGCCGGTGCAATCAGCTTTCCGTTTAGTCTTCCTTCTTTTTCGTGATGCTGCATAATGCGCAACGGTTCACCTATTGGTTCGTCTGAAAGATCGTAAGTGCCGTAGTGCATCGGAATAAAATGTGCTGCACCGAGTTCGTGAAAACCTTGAAGCGCTTCGTCGGGACTGATGTGCGCGCCGTTCATCATGTACTGCGGTTTGTAGGCACCAACGGGCATAAAAGCGTGCGAAATGTCGGGGAAAAGTTTTCCGGTTTCGCTGAAGTGTGTTGACATGGCTGTATCGCCCGCGAAGTAAACTGTGCGTGCTGTGCTGCGAATAATGAAGCTGCCCCAAAGTGTGCGGTTGGTATCCGTAAGCCAGCGGCGGTTCCAGTGTTTTGCAGGAAGAAAAATAACTTCCGGCCCGCCGCTCCCGATAGCCGGATACTGCTGATACCAGGCTGCTTCAATAATATTTTTCGCGCCAAGTTTTTGCAGCAGCGGAGCGGTTTTCAGCGGCACATAATACACCGCATCCGGATTAACAGCAATGATGCGCTTCATGCTGGCTTCGTCCAAATGATCGCGGTGGGCGTGTGAGAGCAGCACTGCATCTAGCCCTGTAATTTCTTCGGGTGCAAAAGGCGAGGGTACAAGCCGTTTCAAGCCTGTTGAACTTAGCAGGCAAGGATCGGTGAGCAAAAGTTTTCCGCCGGTGCGAAGTAAAAATGCAGAGTGACCAAGCCAGTTGAATGCATCAGCCGTTTCTTCAAAGATGCGGCTGTCGCGACGCAGCGGAAGCCGGAATGTATCAAGCTTTTTTTCTTTCCGCTGCGGGTTGGCCGAAAACATCCATTTCATCACTGTTTTGAAGCCAACGGGTATTTCATCTTCGAGACCGGTGAACCTGTTTTTCACCATTCGGTTGCCGCGGGCTTCGGGGTGAACAAACGGAAGTTCGGGATTGCTGTGCCAGATTTCAGACATGATCAGGATGCTGGTTGAAGTTGATGAAGCTCTTGCTGATAACTCACTCCGCGTCGTTCAGCAACAATATCGAGACTTAGCATAATGGAACCTTGCAAAAGTAGTCCAACAGCTATGCCCTGCAAAAATCCCGGTACGTTAAAAATGATGAGCAGAAGTCCGCTTACAACAAAGCCAATTTCAACCCATTTATAGAGGCGGAAATTGTTCATTACTGTAATCATTCTTTCTAATTCCGAAGTTGCAAATTTTGCCGGGTCTGTTGCAAAAAGTTCTTCCAGACCTGCCACTTGTTGTTGTGTGCGAAAGAAAACAACTGCGCCAACTACAAGCTGAATAAGGCCAACCACCAGTACCGGAATTGCAAGACCAACAAAGAAGCGTTCGCGGTTAAAAAAGAATGCCCACACCGATAATCCAAGTGAGAGGATGCCGGCAATCAGAAAGAAAAGCGCTTCGGATTTTTCTTCGCGAAAATAACTGTGCATTGATTCAGTCATGGCTGAAGAGTTGTTGCGTGAATGATTAGCCTTTATATCCTTTTTCTACAATGCTGCGCACTACGCCGCGGAACCAGCTCAGTGGAATGCTCTTGCGAAGAATAAGTATCGCTTTAGCCTGCATGCCTGCCGGATAACGAAGTTTAAAACCTGTTGAATTGGCCGCATTGAAAATGGTTTTGGCTACAACCTCCGGGCCGGGCGCAGTTTCACCAAACTTTTGTGAGTTGCTGAGTGCTGCGGTTTCATAGGCTTTGTAAGCAGTCAATCCTTCTTTAGAAAACAAGTCTTGCGAACGATCATAAAAATCGGTTTTGATAGCGCCCGGCTCAACATTTTTTATTCTGATGTTAAACGGCCGGAGTTCATATTGCAACGCCTCTGCCCAGCCTTCTACAGCCCATTTTGTGCCGTGATAAACGCTGTACACCGGAAATGTAATGAGTCCGCCCATAGATGTAACATTAATAACCGTTCCGTTTTTCTTTTCACGGAAATGCGGCAGAATGGCTCGCGTTACATTCATTACACCAAATACATTGGTATCAAACTGACGGCGGATCTGATCGGCTGTTGCGGCTTCAAAAATACCAACGGCACCATATCCGGCATTATTCACCAAAACATCAATTCCTCCGAAATCATTTATTGCATTTGATACTGCTGTTGCAATACTTGCTTCATCTGTTACATCAAGCGCATAAAGTTTTACGCCGGGTAGTTTTTGAAGTTCTGTTTCTTTTTGCGGAGTTCGCATAGTAGCTGCCACATTCCAGCCTCTTGCACTGAAGTACTTTACTGTTTCGCGGCCAATGCCTGTTGATGTGCCGGTGATAAGAACTGTGTTTTTCATGGTAGTTGTTTATGCCGAATGAATATTCGGTTTGTTGATGATTGTTAGTCTATTTTTACACCATCCCAGGTAGTCTGAATGGCTTGTTTTATATGATACTGAGTCATTTTTAACTGACCCGAAAGATGTAGTTTAACGCATGAAACAATATTTCCGTAAATAATAGAAACCATGAGTTCCGGATTCATGTTCCGCAAAACACCACTGCTTATTCCTGTTTTTATGAAATCAATAACAGGTAAATAGAAGTGTTCGTTATCTTCCCGCAGCGAATTGTTTATGTAAGGTGAATTAGAATATTGCTCCAGAAAAAGAAAGCCGTCAGGATTAGCTGCAAAATGCTTGAAGAGATTATTCCAGAAGCGAAAAAATCGCTCGCGATACTGCTCATCCGGCTTATCGCCACGCAATAACGCACGTCCCATCAGTTCTTTTTGCTGTGCATACAAGGCTGCAATTATTGATGCTTTGCTATCGAAATGATGATAGATTGTGCCAGTTGCCACATTAGCTTCTTTTGCCACCAGCGACATCGGTGCATTATGAAATCCGTTTGCTCTGATCAGCCGCATAGTAGCATCAAGAATGGCTAATTTTTTTTCTGTATCTGAAGTCTGTTTTTTCATTCTAAGCTAAATTAACCGAACAATCATTCGGTCGGGCTAAAGCCTTATTTTATTTTATTGTCCAGCATTTATTTTTAGAAATATTCCTTATCGGGCTAATAATCAGCATTTTAAAAATTATACGGTTAGCTGCTCTGAGCAGTCACCGTATCGAGAGCTTTTATAAGGTTATGAAAACGTTGAAACAGCCTAATAAAGAGCATATTACGTTTTCGCATTTCAGTTTCGATGGCCTTTAATAAACCTTTTCTAACTTTGCTGAATTATGAATCGACCCATCCGAGTGCTGGTAGCTAAAGTAGGTCTCGACGGCCACGACCGCGGAGCCAAAGTAATTGCCTCTTTTCTGCGCGATGCGGGAATGGAAGTTATTTACACCGGTTTGCGCCAGACACCTGAAATGGTTGTTAATGCCGCCCTTCAGGAAGATGTTGACGCAATTGGTGTGAGTATTCTTTCGGGAGCACACATGACTGTGTTTCCCAAAATACAGGCGCTGATGCAGGAAAAAGGGCTTGATGATGTGCTGCTTACCGGCGGCGGGATTATTCCGGATGCCGATATGAAAAAGCTTAGTGAGATAGGCGTTGGCCGTCTTTTTCCCCCCGGCACCGATACCAAAAGCATTATAGATTACATTACAGCTTACGTTCAGGAGCACCGCCGCTTTTAATTGTATTTTATACGAGCCTGTTTAAAATTCGTTTTTGAGGTTTGTTATGAGTAGATTTTTTCTCAGACAAGGCGCATTTTGAAGGCGATCCTAGGAGAGGATCGACAAAAAATGCAACGCAGGATGGGGAAAAATATGTCATAACAAAGCCGAAAGATGATTTTTAAACAGGCTCAAAGAATACGGCACGATTTTTCCATAGCTTTCGGCTATGGCTCGTTTACTTTCCATTCTGCTATTAGCTCCGCTGTTTGCCTCTTTAACTTCGTGCGATGGTGATGTGCGTTTTACAACCGATCAGCCGCAAGGCACAGCTGCATTGCCCGAACCACCTGCCGTATTGCGCGGCATTTGGGTGAGCGGCACCGATACCTTAACCATTCTGCCCCGCCAGCTCGATCTTGTCCGAAGCTCGCGCCGCACCGTTCCGCTGAGTGATACAGCACGCATGGGAATTTCGCGTTCAGGCAATAAGTTCATCTTCCGGGCCGGCGATTCGCGCACTGTAGAACGCGTTACCGGCGATTCAATGCTCGTAGTTTCGCGCGCACTAAACCGCTACCGCCTCGGACGCGATACTGTTCTCAAAGCATTTAACGGAAGCTGGTGGCTCAGCGCCCGCGCCGATTCTTCGACCTGGAAAGTGATGCAGATTTCAGTGCGCAAAAAACAACTCATCATTGCCGTACCCAGCCTTACCCGCGATGAAAAACGTGCTATCGTTCAACGGATGGATAAATCAGGCAAAAATTTTGATAACGCCGGCACTTTTTCGCAGGTTACCCCCTTTTCACGGCGCAATGCGGGCGACAATTACTTTATCGTTGCAGCTACTCCCGCTCAACTCAAATTGCTTCAGCAGAAAGGACTGTTCAGACCGGCAGCCACATTTACGAAGTATAAATAAGTGTATCGACAAATAAAAAAATAATATTTTTTTGTAACGATTTAGACTTGTTTCGGTATGTCTGAAAGCATTGTTAACACTGGCATCTGGCAATACGCTTCTGACTTTTCATATCGAACCATAACTTAAAAATAATCAGTAAATATGTGCAGATATAGTAAACCTCTATATATTTGCTATGAATTAGAAACACAGTTGCTTTTGGTCGGCAAACCGAAGCAACACCCGATATAGAAGATTTCAACATGAGACCAGCTATTTCTGCAGCCCGTTCAGCATTTATGTGCGCAAGCATGTATATGTGTCGTTGCTCTTGCATCGATCCGGGAACACCTGCGTCATAGCATAGTTGATTGTTGGTGTGTTGAGCGAAGCCCTCCCGGTAAAACCGGAGGGCTTTTTTTATTGTCTCAACTTATCGGTTCAACAAAACAAAACAAGGAATTTCAAAACAATACACTCTTAGCAGTTTGCTCAACGGCTCAGATTTTTTCTCAACACACCATTCCGCAGGCGGGCGGAATGAAACAAAAACTAAAACTGAAAATTGCTTCCGCCGGGCGATTCAAAAAATTATGAGTAACGATAAACTCTCAGTAGCACTTTTCGGATTTGGCTGTGTAGGCCAGGGATTGTATGATGTGCTTAACCATTCGGAAGTATTTCAGGCAGATATTGCCCGCATTTGTGTGAAAGATCCATCGAAAAAACGCACCGTTAATCAATCACTTATTACTTACGACAAAGAAGATATTCTCAGTCGTAATGATGTAGATGTGGTTGTTGAAATGATTACCGATACCGATGAAGCTTATGCTATTGTGAGTCGGGCATTGGCTAACGGTGTAAATGTGGTGAGTGCAAGCAAAAAAATGCTGGCTACGTATTTCGGCGAATTGCACGAACTTCAGGAAAAGCACGGAGCCGCGCTGATCTATGAAGGCTCGGCAGGAGGAAGTATTCCTATTGTGCGAACGCTCGAAGAATATTACGACAATGAGTTGCTGAGCAGCATCCGCGGGATTCTCAACGGCACAACGAACTATATTCTTACCCGCATGGAACTGGAAGGCCGCGATTATGGTGATGTGCTGAGTGATGCACAAGCCAGCGGTTTTGCAGAGGCCGATCCGTGGTCGGATGTGGCAGGATACGATACGCTTTACAAAACCTGCCTGCTTAGTATTCATGCCTTCGGATTAATTCTCAAACCCGAAGAGGTTTTAAACCTCGGCATTCAGAATATCAGTTTCGATGACATCCGCTATGCCCGCGAAAAAGGGTTACGGATCAGGTTGGTAGGCTATGCAGCTAAAGCCGGCGATAAGTTCCGCATATACGTGCTGCCGCAGTTTGTTAAAGCCGACGACGAATTATTCAAGGTTCAGTATGAGTACAATGGAATAGAGGTGGAGGGCGCTTTTTCGTGCAAGCAAACATTTACAGGAAAAGGTGCAGGAAGTCACCCTACCGGAAGCGCTGTGCTCTCTGATATTTCAGCATTAACATACAATTATAAGTATGCTTACAAAAAACTAAACAAGTTGCGTGCTCTGCGAACTTCTCAGGGGATTTCGGGGAATGATTTCTCGGCATTGCTGGATAAGGACTTTACGTTAAGGCTCTACATTCGTTTTGCAGACAAAGCGGAACTCGAAATACTGGATATTCGCCATATTGAGGAAGAGTATCGTTCGCCGGGGATGAACTTTATAATAGCTGAAGTTGGGTTCAGGTCACTTTATGCCCTGCGAGATAACTATTCGCAAAAGCTGTTTGTTAGCGTTATTAGTTAGATCGTTAGCTGTTTGTAAGCGTTATCAGTTAGATCGTTAACAAAGCAGGTTTCAACAGTTAATTTCGACTGCTGGTCTATAATCTGTAACAATGTGTAGAAAATCATCGTTTTCTGCCATAAATTGCACCTTGCAATCTCAAACTACGTGTAACCCAGTCGCGGAAAACAATTGAAACCTGAACCCGCTGTAAAGCTCTCCCCCGGGAGCCGTGCAGCACAAAAAAGAGCCATGAAAAATCAAGCTGAATTCGACGTGCTTACATCTCGCCTCGCTGGTGCAAGCGGAGTACTGGGAGAACTGAAGGCTGCTTCGGATGCCCTCGAAAACCTGTCGCACGAATTGCGCGACAGTCAGCGTTTGCTGGAGCAAATTTTGAAACACATTCCGGCACTTGTAATGATGATTGACCCTGCCAACAGAACGCTGAGTTGGGCCAATCCGCAGTTGGAACAGCTTATGGGCTGGACTGTAGAAGATGCAACCCGAAGCGGAAGCTCGTTCCTCAGTCAGCTCCTTGCAGCCGAGGATCACGACAAAATGTCTGAAATTGCAGCGGTACTCAGCAACGATAGTCATTCCGTTTATCAGCACATTTGCCGCATGAATACACGCTTTGGCGAGTCAATGCGCTTTAATTCGCGGTTCAGCGTGTTTGAGCGTCACGAAAACGGAGCTCCCAAGCTTTTGCTCTGTGTTGCACTCGACATTACGCAGCAAACAGAAACCGAAAACGAGCTGAAAGCCCTGCTGCGCAACATGAGCACTCCCGAAGATGATGCCCGTGTAAGAAGCATTACACGCCGCGAGCTTGAAGTCCTGCAACTCATTGCCCAGCAATACAGCACAAAGCAAATTGCCGATTCACTACACATCAGCATTCCAACGGTTGAAACACATCGCCGTAACCTGCTGCGGAAAATTAATGTGAAAAATACAGCCGGACTCATCCGCTTCGCGGTTGAACAACGTCTGATCGATTAACCAACCCCGGTTATTACAAAAAGCGCCTTGTCAGTCTATCTGGCAGGGCGTTTTTTTGTTGAATGATTTGCACTATTTGCAAAGATTTATTTTCTTGCAGTGTACAAACTCTACAACCCCATTCAATGGCTATTTATTACACACCCTCAGGCAAAGCGCCTGTAACCGGCATTCTGCTTGCGCTCACTGTTTCTGTAGTTTTTGCAGTTATCTGTG
The DNA here is from genome assembly GCA_046335555.1 of Bacteroidota bacterium. GTDB lineage: Bacteria > Bacteroidota > Bacteroidia > Palsa-965 > Palsa-965. The sequence continues at coordinate 17,282 of JBKDHA010000126.1, read as the reverse complement.
CATTTGCCTACTGCTACGGCATCTGGTACATTCCAATTATTTATCTCAATATTTTACTCACCATTGGTATTCCGTTTGCGCTGAGTTGGCTGATTGCCAGAATTGGTGTTAAAACCGGAAAAATCAGAAGCAAAATGATGGCCGGCGCTATTGGCTTTGCCGGAGGCGCTGTGTTTTTTATTGCACAATGGCTCGTGCATTGCGTAATGGTTGCCAATTCAGGAGAAGTACACAGCATTGGTTCTGGAAGCCATGAAATGGGCTTTGCTGAAACAGGTTTCAGTATGGATTCATTCCTGTTTTTTCTGAAGCATCCTGCCGAGGTAGTTTCCTTTATCGGTATTATTAATGAGCAGGGAACCTGGGGCATCGGAAGCGGCACTGTTTCGGGAATATTGCTCACTATCTTTTGGATAATAGAGGCATTGTGTATTTTGTTTGTTCCCGTTTTTTTTCCCTGGAAACAAGCTGATAATCCGTTTTCAGAAAAACTGAATCAATGGCTTGAAGAACGAAGCATGAGCAGGAATATGGCAATTACAAATTCGGCTGATGAATTGCGGAATGAGATAGAAAACGGGAATTTCGGAACTCTCATTAATGCAACATCAAGCACAGAAAATCCTTTCCGTAAACTTGTGCTGTACAGCGATGATCAGCAGCAGGAAGTATATCTTACGGTAAAGCACATTACCATTACATACGACGATAAAGGGAAAGAAAAGGAGAATGAAATTGAAGAGGTGAAGGAAGTATTAATCCCCAAAGAGTTGTATGATCGTCTGGTCGCTCAATTTGGGTAAGTATCCTCAGTGAAATCGGGCGGGGGGTGCAACCAAACAATGCTTACCTTTGCTTTCGTTTATGCCAAACATCAGCGACATCAAAGCCCCGGTGGCTGCCGAAATGGAAATTTTCGAGCAGAAGTTTCGCCAGTCGATGAAGAGTTCGGTTCCGCTGCTCGATAAAATCACTCAGTACATTGTAAAGCGCAAGGGCAAGCAAATACGCCCGATGTTTGTTTTTCTTACCGCAAAGCTTTGCGGCGAAATGAACGATTCGACATACCGCGCTGCTGCTCTTATCGAATTGCTGCATACCGCCACACTCGTGCATGATGATGTAGTGGATGATTCGAATATGCGCCGTGGTTTTTTCTCAGTGAATGCACTCTGGAAAAACAAAATTGCCGTGCTCGTAGGCGATTACCTGCTTTCGCGCGGCTTGCTGCTTTCTATCGACCATAATGATTTCCGGCTGCTGCATATTGTTTCAAATGCCGTGCGCGAAATGAGTGAAGGCGAACTGCTGCAAATTGAGAAAGCTCGCCGCCTTGATATTGCCGAACCGGTTTACTTCGATATCATCCGGCAAAAAACAGCATCACTTATTGCTTCATGCTGCGCCTGCGGAGCCGCAAGCGTTACCGACGATGAAACCGTACAGGAGAAAATGCGCACGTTCGGAGAACTTACCGGTATTGCCTTCCAGATTAAAGATGATCTCTTCGACTACGGAAATCCTGCAGAACAAGGGCAAATCGGAAAACCAACCGGTATCGACATTAAAGAGAAAAAAATGACCCTGCCGCTGATTTATGCACTCAGCAAAGCATCAGCTTCAGACCGCCGCCGCATCATCAACATTATAAAAAACCACAACGAAGATCCGCAGAAAGTGGAGGAGGTGGTTGCTTTCGTTCACGCCAGCGGCGGCATTAAGTACGCAGCAGAGAAAATGTATGAGTATCGCAGCAAAGCACTCAGCATCTTAAATGAATTTCCCGAAAGCCCTGCGCGAAAATCTATTCACGACTTGCTCATTTTTACTACAGAGCGCAAAAAATAAGGCGGGCTCACTTTCCACTTGCCAAGACAATGCCGCCACACACACAAACCCGATTTTCGTTCGGCGGCGTTTCATTATTTTTGCTGCATATTCCAATTGCTATGAAACAAATTGTACTTTTTGCCGCCACATCACTGCTGCTGCTTGCTGCCGCCTGTTCTGATAAACCCGGTGCTGTTGGCGCAAATAATGATTCGGTTGTGGCCGGAAATGATACGGCAAGACGCGGACTCAGTGTGTCCAAAGTAACGGCACCCGTTCCCAAAAATGTTTCAGATTCTATTTTTAACGGCGATTTTATTGAACGCTATGATAATGGCGTTATTTACAAACGCGGTTTTATTCAGGGCGGACAGGCTCAGGGAACATGGCGTGTTTTTCACCGAAACGGCAAGCTATACAGCCAGGGTGAATATATTAATGGTGTCCGTCAAGGTTATGCAGTAAGCTATGATGAAGCCGGGAACAAGACTTCAGAAGGGTATTATAAAGACGGGCAACACGTAGGAAAATGGATTTACAATCTTAATGGTGTCAGCAAAGAAGTAAATTACGGCGGAGAAACTCCTGAGACGACAGAAAAAAAGTAATGAATCTTTTGACATAGTTTAGTCAAATTTTATCTGCTGAAAGATAGTGCTGGAAATACAAACATCAACTTCACGTATTTGTTTCGACCCTGCTGCACGCATAGTTCATGTGCAGGCGAGGGCAGGTTCAGTGTTTGATATTCAGCAGGCCATTGAAAACAAAGAAGCGTCACTTCATCTTGTGGGCGACGGGAAGAAGTTTACACTTCTTTTCACCAGCGACGGAGACATAGTAACAACTCCCGCAATGCGCACACTCTGTGCCAGCGCCGAATACAACGACAATCTTTATGCTGTTGCTTTGCTGAGTACGAACTCAGCTATGAAAATTCTTGGCAATTTCTATTTACGATTGAGCCGTCCGGTTGTTCCAACACGATTTTTGGGAATAAGGATAATGCTGTTGAGTGGCTGAAGACTTTTGCTCTGGAGCCGGTTGGTATTTGATGATACGGCGAATTTAAATTCCCGAACAATTTCATTGATTTTATTTCGACAAAACTTTGGTATTTATAAGATCAATTACTCAAAAAAGCAGACAGAAAAATAGTTTGCGAAGAGCCCAAAATATGGCTTTATCTTTGCCATTGAAGCCCCTAAATAAAGTATATGAATTACAGTTCAGGAGAAGCAGTAAAAACCGATACGGCACTCATCTCGTATGATCCTGTAACACGAATTGTACAGATGACTGCCCACCCCGGTGCAACATTTGATGCCCCAAATGCTATTGACAATCGAACCGCTGCACTTGAACTTGCTGAGTGGAATCGCTGTGGTTTGATTTTCGAATCAGACTCAGATATTGTTACAACTCCCGAAATGCGTCAGGTTTCGGCAAGTCAGCAATACAATTCGCATTTTATTGCCGTTGCTTTAGTAAGTCCCAGTATTACCATGAAAATCCTTGGTAATTTTTATATGCGCATTAATCGCCCCGCAGTTCCCACACGTTTTTTTAGTCAACATGATATTGCTGTTGAATGGCTGAAAAGTGAAATTGCCAAAGACAGTTTAGTTTTTAATTACACCGCGTAATGAGTTTAGTTGCAAATCCGCCGCTGCCCTTCGGCGCATGGAATGTTGTGCAGCTGAAAGAGCAAATAACTGTAACTAGTATTCTGCGATACAATGAAGCTGAAAATATTATTCTGCTTCAGCCATTTCCCGGAGCACATATTGATGTGCCGCAAGCTATAGAAAACCGTGAGGCAGCATCCAGACTCTGCGGTAAACGAAAAGCTGGTATGCTGGTTGTCGGCACAAGCGAAATTACCACAACACCGCCAATGCGTGAACTCTGCGCCACAGCCGAATACAACGAAAACGTTTTTGCAATTGCTCTGGTGAGTCCGCTGGCCACTATGAAAATTCTTGGCAATTTTTACCTGCGCATTAACCGTCCCGCAGTAATCACACGCTTTTTTACTACTCCTGAGGCTGCCCGAAACTGGCTGCGCCGCGAAGCAGCAGCTTACGAACTTTCACAGAAAAGCCAATAAGACCTGTTTGCATTCAAACTTGCTGAGGCATAACAGCGCAGTCACTTCAACCGATCAAAATCCGCAGTTTACGTATTCCGATTCAGAACCCTACTGCGTAAGACTTATTGTTGCCAAAAATGATCTGAATACCGGCTGGGACGGCACAATGCAGAATTCCGGGGTGAAATGTCAGATAGATACGTAAGTTTATTTGTCGAGCATTACCGATAAAGCCGGCATTATTTTCGATCACCGCGGCATTGTGAATCTCATTCGCTGAGTATTGCCTGCCCGGCATTTTGTACCTTCGCAATTCGCCGCTATGATTCCGAAGGAAACCGTTGACCGTATTCTCGAAACTGCCCGCATCGACGAAGTTGTGGGTGAGTTTGTGTCGCTTAAAAAGCGCGGTGCAAATATGATAGGGCTTTGCCCGTTTCATAACGAGAAATCGCCATCGTTCAACGTATCGCCGGCTCGCGGTATTTACAAGTGTTTTGGTTGCGGAAAAGGCGGTAATCCGGTCAATTTCGTTATGGATCACGAACAACTTTCGTATCCCGAAGCGTTGCGCTGGTTAGCGAAAAAGTACAATATCGAAATTGAAGAGCAGGAGCGAAGCCCCGAACAAGCCGCCAAAGAAAACGAGCGCGAAAGCTTGTTTATCGTCAGCAATTTCGCTCAAAAACATTACACCAAAAATCTTCACGAAACCGAAGAAGGTAAGGCAATCGGTCTGAGCTACTTTACAGAGCGCGGTTTCAGAAAAGACATCATCGAAAAATTTCAACTTGGCTATAGTCCCGATACCTGGCGCGATCTTACAGATGCAGCAATTGCCGCAGGCTACAAGCTCGATTATCTTGTAAAAGCAGGACTTACCATTCAGAATCAGGAAGACACATCAAAGTACTTTGATCGTTTTAAAGGGCGTGTACTTTTTCCGGTTCATAATGCAAGCGGTCGTGTAATAGCTTTCGGCGGGCGCACACTTAAAACCGATAAGAAACTGGCGAAGTACATCAACTCGCCGGAGACAGAAATTTACCACAAGAGCAATGTACTCTACGGCCTGTTTTTCGCAAAAAAAGCGATTATGCAGGAAGATGTATGCTACCTCGTTGAAGGCTACACCGATGTTATTTCGATGCATCAGGCCGGAATCGAAAACGTTGTGGCTTCGTCGGGAACTTCATTAACCGTAGAACAGATTCGCCTTATCCGCCGCTACACTACGAACATTACAATTTTGTATGATGGTGATCCGGCAGGTATAAAAGCAAGTTTTCGCGGCATCAATCTCATTCTCGAAGAAAGTATGAACGTGCGCGTTTTGCTTTTTCCTGATAATGATGATCCCGATTCTTATTCCAAAAAAGTTACTTCAGAAGCGCTTCGCGATTTTATTGGGACAAACACCAAAGATTTTATTCAGTTTAAAACAGAATTGCTGAAATCAGATGTTGGTAATGATCCGATAAAACGCGCCGGACTGATTCACGAAATTGTTGACAGTATTGCACTCATTCCTGATGCAATTACGCGGAGTGTGTATGTAAAAGAATGCAGCCGTATTCTCGATATCGAAGAGCAAACGCTGCTTACAGAGCTTAATAAACTTCGGCGCAAACTTTACGAGAAGAAAAGCGAAGAGCAGAAAATTAAAGATGCACCGCTTCCCGATCTTCCGCCCGATGTGCATCCTGAAACGGGAGAGTTTGTGCCCGATCAGCCTGCGCGTGAAGGCGATCATGCAAAAATTGAAACCGGCGAAGTTTTTGAACGTGAGTTAGTACGCTTACTGCTTAACTACGCGCAGGAATCGGTTACAGCCAAAACAGAAGATGAGTTCGGGACAGAAATAGAAGTAATCGTACCGCTTGCCGAATTGATGCTGCACGAACTTGAATCCGATAATATCGTTTTTACAAATCCGGTTTATCAGCAAATTCTGACCGAGTACACAACGCATATCAACAACGGGAATGTACCCGATCTCAATTACTTTGTAAATTATCCCGATCAGCAAGTTTCTCAGCTTGCGGTTGATCTTGTGCAGATACCGTATCAGCTTTCAGACTGGGAGCGGCATTTTATTTATGTGCAAACTGAAAGTCAGTTGTTGAGGCAGGCTGCTGTGCACAGTGTAAACGTGCTAAAACTTCGCCGCCTCGAACAGATGATTGCCGAAAACCAAAAGCAACTTCGCGAAACAGCCGACAGCGATCAGCAGATGGTGATTATGCAGCAACAGCTTCAGCTGCTCAATGCCAAACGACATTTTTCCTCGCTGCTTGGCCGCATTGTTTTGAAGTAGGATGTATTGTAAGATGCATTGTAAGATGGAATGTAAGATGCATCCGGTTTGTAACCGGATGTTTTCTTTGAATTCAGTTTGTAACTGAATTCGGCAGGCTGCTTGAAAAAAGTTGTAACTGTAAGATGCATCCGGTTTGCAACCGGATGTTTTCTTTGAACTCAGTTTGTAACTGAATTCGACAGGCTGCTTGAAAAAAGTTGTAACTGTACGATGCATCCGGTTTGTAACCGGATGTTTTTCTTTGAATTCAGTTTGTAACTGAATTCGACAGGCTACTTGAAAAAAGTTGCAAACTTTTTTCAAGCTTTTACAGAAAGTATCAATCGCCTTTGGCGATATATACTTTCCGCAGCTTCGCTGCTTTATTGCTTCAGTTCAATGCGGAATGTAGTTCCTTTGCCCGGCTCGGAGCGCTTAACGAAAATGCTTCCGTTGTGATAATTTTCAATTATCCGCTTGCAAAGCGAAAGGCCGAGTCCCCAGCCGCGCTGTTTGGTTGTAAATCCCGGTTCAAAAACAGTTTTATGTTTTGAGCGCGGAATTCCTTTACCGGAATCAGTAATATCAATTATTACTTTTTCCGGCACTTCCTGCACACTTACTGTAATGCTTCCGCGACCGTCCATTGCATCAACAGCATTACGGCAAAGGTTTTCGATAACCCAGGCAAACAACGGAATGTTGAGCGGAACAAGAACATCGTTGCCCGTATCTACAGTATATTCAACAGATTTTGGTGAGCGGGCACGAATATAATCGACCGCTCCGGCAAGTGCTTCGGAAAGGTTTTCGGCTTTGAGTTTGGGTTGCGATCCGATCTTTGAAAAGCGTTCGGTAATCATCTCCAAACGTTTTACATCGCGTCCGATTTCGATTGTGATTTCGGGATCAATGCCTTTCATATTCATATACTCAAGCCATGCAATGAGCGATGAAAGCGGCGTTCCGAGCTGATGCGCTGTTTCTTTGGCCATACCAACCCAAACATGATTTTGTTCGGCCCGGCGTGATGTGCTGAAGAGGAAATATGCAGTGAGCAGAAAAATACCGATGACTGTAAACTGGATATACGGAAAGTAGCGCAGTTGCTTGAGTTGCGGCGATTCCATATACCAGATGTAATTCTTTTTATCGCCAAGCGTAATGTCGATACGGTTACCTTCTTGTTTCAAAACGCCCAGCATTTTTTTCAGATAAGTTGCCGAATCTTTACGAACCTGAACTGTATCAAGATTGCCAAAAGCAATAATGTTTCCGGTTGCCGAATCCGTATAAATTGCCGGAGCAGATGCTGGGTTTGCAGCAACTTCTTTTATAAACGAGCGCTCATTATCTTCAAACGAAAGACGAATTTCTGTGAATACTTCCGAGTCGCGGTAATAGAGATAATGATATGAGCCCGTGGCAACTTCAATAGGAATAGAATCGTGCTGCTTTCGCATTTCCGAAAGCTGTTCGTTCATATAAATACTGTCTCTTTCGAGTTTCGGATCCAAATTGCGCGAGAGCAGAATTTTTCCGCGCTGATCGGTAAGAATTACGGGAACAGTTTCATTACCGCGAATTACCTCAAACACAAAACCCAAAGCCGCATCATCGTCGGGAAGCTGCGGAAGCAGGCGGTTCGCCTCTGCCCAGAGCTGTACTTTTTTGCGTTCTTCGTTTGCAATTTTAGCATACAGTTGGCTGGTGGCTTCCATCATCAGCGCTTTGCGGCGAACGGCTTCTGCCCAAAGTTCTACATTGCGCTTTTCACTGTCGGCAATTTTACGCACAAGCTGACTTGTGTACCAGAGTGATACTGATACAATGAGTGCCGCTGCAAGCAACAGCAACCATTTCCAGCGTTGTTTTTTCGAGTAGATATTCACTTTGCTTTTTTGCCTTAACAGACTTAACTACAGACAGCAATAAAGATAGCTGCATTTTGTACTCAAAAAAATGTTGTTTACAGCAATTTGCAGCGACGCTCTGTAAGAATTGTTTTTGAGAAATGAAACACGTTGAAGTTTATGATTGAGAATATCAACACTAATCATCCTCGTCTTTACTCTAATAAATTGGGTGAAGTTGGACACCGCAAAGACGAACGATAAATTTTATACACATTCTCAGACAATATGTTCTTTTTTCAAATCTTATGTTTAAACATCAATCGACTAATTATTTACTGAAGATTGAAATTATTCTATAAATGGGAAGCAATTAAAACCGCCCATTAAAAATATCCGTATATAATAGATTTGTAAGTATATAACTCATAAAATATTTAAATAATATATATTATCGGTTATTGTAATAATACTACCACTTGTCGTAATTTAATTACCAGATATAAATACAATACACTATCACTGAAAACAATGATGCTAAATTAGCGGCATGAGTATTTGACAAGCGATTAGTTCACTTGCATGCAGAGATAGTCGTTGATTACTGGTATTAATGTATCCTCTTTATTTCCGGATACCTGTTCAATTGCAAAGCCCCCGGAGCCTTGTAAGCCAGCATAAGTGCTCATGGCGGATGCCGAAAAGCCAGCAGAGTAGGCAAATGATTAAATCCTATAACAATGAATTTGTTAAAGATTAAAACCAGCGCTGTGAAAACAGTACAAAACGCATCTCCTGCTCAAACGCTTTCTATCGAAGCGATGAAAAAAGTAATGGGCGGTGGGGCTTATGGAAGCCATTGTTGCGTTAAGAAGAGTGTTAACTAATTGAATCACTCTTTCAAAGCCATATCAGCACTTTGTTGATATGGCTTTATTCTCCCTCCTGAATTGTCTTGCAGATCTGAATGCCGGTGACGCTAAATCATTAACTGCTAATCGGCTTTATCTCAATAATTAACAATTTATTACCGATGATTCACATAATAAAAGGTAGTGATAATCAGCTTGAAGAATATATTCGGAGGAATTATAATGATCCGTCATATATTATTATTGTAAGAGATTCTTCATTCATCAGTCCGCATATTTTATTTCGAAGTGTTGTGAGTTTTGTTCGTTCCATTTCCGGTGATGAATTGACAGACCGCTTTTTGAACAAGTATAAAGCGCCACTTGGACTTATCTACAAACAGTTGACCACAGAGTTTACTGAAGACGAATTAAAACAATCTGAATTCTGTGCCGCACGATCTGATTCAAATTATGCACACAGTCAAATAGCTAAATCAGAATTAATTGAATCTTGTGCCAGATTAATTATTGATTACTTTTCTATTGTTCATTTCCGTATAGTTGTGCTTCAGCCAGATGCACTGGATGTTAACAGTGTTGATCTTATTAAATATTTATATCACATTTATAATGATAAAGCCCCCGATTTTATCCTTGCCTGCAATCCGAATTGGGGAGATGACGAGTATGATCCATTAACGGGTATAAGCCACTATTTTGGACACGATACAGTAACTTTTTTAGAGTCATTTGTATATGCATTTGAAAACTCGGCATCTCAACTCACAGATTTGACAAGTCAAACTAGCAAGAATGAAGATGTAATCCCGGGTGGAGCATTTCAAACAAAATTCAATGCAGATCTGGAGGAGTTTCATGCATTTGAATTGCTGCAAAATAATACACACTTTGATCGAAGTGAAGCTGAATTGATAATCAATGTAATCCGCAGATTATTCCGGATGTTTGATTTTTATAATACAGTTTTTATGGGTCTTAAAGCCCGGGAAAAACTATTCACTCAGCTTACAAACAGAGAACGCGCTGATTTGCTTCACCTGATTGGGTTATCTGCACACATTCGACATTTTTTTACGCAGGCTAACCAGCCTCTTGCCGATTTCCTTAAAGAAATATTTCAGGAAGCATTACAATACGAAGATCGCTACAGACAGAGACTGGCTTTGCTCTATCGTCTTACAGTTACACACAGCCGCAGAAAAAATGATGTTGCAGCAGCATTGAAATTTATTAAACAAGCTCAATTAGAAAAACCTGCCGGGAACTCAAAAAAAGATGTGCTTGGTGTAGCATGGATGCTTAATATCCACAGCTATGTTCGGATGAAAGAAGGCAAGATTGAAGAAGCTATTCAACTCCATGAAGATGCTTATTATTCTGTTGCTGAGCTTAATGCTGAGGATTATGGTATTTGCAAAAAAGAACTTGAATTCACGAAAGCAGTTTTAGCTGAAAATTTGGCCACGCTTAATGCAAAAGTCAAAAATTATACTGCAATGAAGCGTTGGTATGAAATCGAAACAAGCTTCAGCAGTCAATGGTCATATCTTCAGGCATCAGCAAAAGCAGAGTGGCAATCCTTTTATTATCAGCAAAACCAGTTGAGCGACGCAAAGCAAAATGCCAAAGACGGTTTATTGCTCAGCCGAAAGAGTTTCAATTATGTTCTTGAATACTATTTTACGCTCAGTCTGGCTCAAATTTCCAGCCGCAGCGGGGCACTCAATGATGCTATACGATATTCGGAATCCTGTTTAGTTTTTTGCAATAAAATAGGTCACAGCTATCCTGAAATCACAGCGCTTAAGCTGTTGGTGTCAACCATTCATCTTTACCTCATTGCCGGGAATACACAAAAAGCTCTTCTCCTTTTCGAATATGCACAGCAACATCAGCTGATCAAATCACCTACTGATAAAATTAAAATTGCTGCACTTCGTGCGCATTTATTTGTGCTGGAAAAAGAAAATCACAAAGCGGATACATCAATTAATGATGCAATCGAAATTGCGCTTGAAGAGGCCAGATCGGACCTGATATTTTCAATACTTCTTTCAGCTGCCGGCATCTGTATGCTATCGGACAGAACCGCTGAAGCTCAGACAGCCTATGCAAAAGCATCAGAATTGCTGGAAATTGAAATCAACGGTGAGGTATTTAAACCATCGTATGAGGAGCTTGCTGATTTACATCTTGGATACGCTATCGCGGGAGTAAATAGTTTGTCTCATCTAACGGATGCTGTTCGATTTTTCGCATTAGCACTGCCAACATATACACAAATCTGGTGGAGGCTGAAAAACCTTTTGCAGGAGCTGAAAAAACTTTCAAAAGCCGATTACCAGAAAATACAAGCAGCAACAGGTGATTCATTAAATCAAATCTGCAAAGCTGCTGTTCAGCGGGAAGATTGCAAACCTTTCCTTAATCCACACCAATTAATCGTCACTTAATACCAGTAAAAATGATACAAGTAGTTCAAGGTACTCAGCACCAGATTAATTTCTTTCTGAGCGAAATACACAAGCAATCAGATGTTGCTTTTGTACTTCATACTAACAAAACATTCCCTTCGGGATTCTATGGTATTCGCATGTTTATTGATTTTCTCAAAAAAATTCGCGGAGATCAATTTATCCAGCAGCTATTGATTGCCGACCGGCCAATTGCTGCATTCGTTTATCCTGAACTGGCAAAAGGCATGAATGAGCGGGAGCATCTTGAGTATCAGTTTTTTGCTGCACGGATTGAATCGCGGTTGAGTGTTGCTTTCGGACTGCTTGAACGCTTGGCTGCATTGATATCATCACTTGCAGGCGATGAAAATATTGACTTGCTTATTCCGGATATCCGCACAATTGATTCGGAAAGTTTGCGTGTAATCGAAAATTACTATCGTTATCACGAGCACAAGAACCTTAATCTTTATCTAGGTTTTACAACTGATATTATCGATGATATTGATCCTGACGGAATAACCTGGCATCGCTATCAGGGTGATGTGCAGTTTTTCGCCGGAGGATTTCTTCAGCACGAGAATGTGGAGCACATAATTCCTGAATTGGGTGAACTTGCTCAAGTAGATTGGGGTTCATCAGATGAGATTACAGAAGAAGAAGAAGTCTATAACCGAATCAAGTCGGCAACTGCATTAGATGATCAACTCATCAGCGAAGTATTTGCACAGATTAATCAATCTTACGAAAGGTATTCGTACAGAGCAGTAATGAAAATTGGGCTTGAGCTTCTGAGCCGCGAAGATTTTACATCTCCATTGCAGCGTGCGCAAATGCATGGATGGGTTGGTTCGGCAGCTAATTACTATCAATTTACACATCATCCAAATCCGCCTTTCGACGATTTTCTGGTTTATCATTTTCAGGAATCGCTTAAGCATGAAAACCAACCTGAAGTCCGGCTGGCAGTGCATTACAGACTTTGCTTCACATTTGCTGAGCGCCGCGATGATCTTGTGTCGGCAGAAAAGTGTACGGAAGATTTTATAAACGAAATCAACAATTCATCGTTATCTGAACTGCAAAAGAATTATCACCTATCCTGGGCCTACAATGTTCGCGGACATGTATATGCACATACCGGCCGTTTTGCCAATGCTGCTGCTGATGCTGAAGAAGCTTATAAAATTTTGTATGCCGGTATGCGGAAAATTGAACAAGAAGAGGACGTTGAATTTAATGTGTGGCTTAAGGAATATCAATTTGCAGTATTCAACCTAACCATACATCAGGTGTACACCGGCGATGAAGAAAATGAATACGACTACAGCAATTTCTGGTACAAACGCATGGATGATGTGATGACATTTATTCCCCGAATATTAATGTTTGATACATTTCATTGGGTTGATTATCACAGAAATAAACTTGACATTGTTAATGCTCTCAAAAGCACAGAAGAAGCAATTGCAGATGCGAGAAAGTATAAACACGGACAAATTTATATTTATACCGTTTGTGCTGCAGATTTTAATTATCGTCTGGGCAATATTGAAAAAGCACTCGACTACTTCAAACGTGCGGATAAACTGCGTCCGATATATAACGACCTCTTTTATTTCCTCAATATTAATTGGTTCGAAGGTGTTTGCCTGATGAAGCTTGGAAGATATGAAGATGCAGAAGCTGTTTTCCTTCAAGAGCTGAAAAATAATCCAACCCACGATTATCGAATTCAACTCATAACACGTCTTGCAATGATTGCTGCAATACGCAAGAACAAAAATGAGTTCGAAACACTTATGAATACAGCAATTGACGAGGCTGTTGAATTAGGTGAGCTGAATTTGCTGATTCAAGTTGCAATTGCCTCATGCCGTTGTTTGTTGGAAATAGATGATAAAGAAAACGCTTCTGAAGCATTGCTTAAAGTAATTGAGCTGCGTGATTCTGCTATCGAAAACAACGTAGAACTTAGTAAGACCGTGTTACTCGATTCATGCATTATTCAACTTACTTTGAATGGTTATTCGCATGAGATAGTTGAACAGATTCTTACTGTTTTGCCCGAGGCTCTCAATGATATTGAAAGTTGGCAACATATCGATGAACTAGCCGCCTTTGTTGAAGAATATCAGAATCAATTACCTGATTCTGAAATCGAAACGAAACTGAAAAAATCACTTGAGGTGTTTCATTTTGTATCTCAACAGCGGGCTGCTTATATCGCTATTCGTACACAACAAGTTTAAGAAGATATGCGTAAACAACCTTTCTTCCGGCAATACGATTCTATGGACTGCGGGCCCACTTGTCTGAAAATGATAAGTGCGGCCTACGGTAAAAATATTAGTCTTCAAAAACTCAGAGATTTATCATACCTGTCGAAAGAAGGTGTATCACTTGCCGGATTATATCAGGCTTCTGAATCAATTGGATTCAGAACAATGGTTGTTAAACTTCAGACAACTGCCGATGAAGGGCAATTCTCATTACAAAGTGCAACATTACCCTGCATTGCACATTGGGATCAGAAGCATTTTGTAGTCGTCTATAAATTATCTGCAACTCATGTCTGGATTGCTGATCCGGCTGCAGGTAAGCTAAAGGTGCCGATTGCCAGTTTCAGAAAATATTTTGAAACCGATCATGGAGAAGGAATTGCCATACTTCTTGAGCCAACAAATGAGTTTTATGATGCAGAGTTTGAGAAAGAACCCAGTCTCAGTCTGAAATATCTTTTCGGATATTTCAGGCCGTATCGCAAGTTTATGATTCAGTTATTTATCGGGATCCTGGCTTCGGTACTGCTTCAGCTTATTTTCCCTTTCCTTACTCAGGCGGTAGTAGATGTTGGAATTACAACAAGCAATGTGAGCTTTATTGTATTGATCCTTATTGCTCAACTTGTTGTTTTTGTTTTCAGTGCATTTATCAATATGATGCAACGCTGGATTCTTTTGCAAATAAATTCTCGCATTTCAATTCAGCTTGTTTATGATTTCCTTTCTAAACTCATGAAACTGCCCTTCCCGATATTTGAAAGTAAAAATACCGGAGATATTTATCAGCGTATGGAGGATAACAAACGTGTCGAGACTTTTCTGTCTAACTCGTTTATTCCTTTTATAATGGGTGGAGTAAGTTTTATTGTGTTCGGTATTGTACTTGCTTTATATAGCTTCAAAATATTTTTTATTTATCTGATTGGTCTTTCCCTTTATTTGTTTTGGATTACTTCATTTATGAAAAAACGTAAATCCATTGACTATATCCGTTTTCAGGAAACATCTGCCAATCAAACAACAGTTCTTGAGCTCTTGCGGGGAATGCCAGAAATAAAATTGCAGGGAAGTCAAATCAAACGCCGACAGCAATGGCTCAGTATTCAGTCGCGCCTGTTCAGAGCAAAAATACAGTCGCTTATTTTGGCTAATTGGCAAGATTTCGGAGGGCAATTTATAAATCAGCTAAAGGATATTCTTATCATTTTCGTTAGTGCGAGTGAAGTGATATCCGGACAGATGACATTGGGGATGATGATTGCCGTGCAGTATATAATTGGTCAGCTTAATGTTCCGGTTCTGCAGCTTGCTGAAATTATTCGTGAAGGTCAGGATGCTGCACTTAGTCTTACACGGATGAACGAACTCTATAGTATTAAAGCAGAAGAAGAGACCTTCGGTAATATAGACGTATCAGCACAATCAGACGCAACGATTGTACTCAGAGATGTTTCGTTTCGCTACAATACATTGTCTGATATGGTGCTGAAAAATATCAACCTTGTCATTCCGCAAGGAAAAACAATTGCAATTGTAGGAGCCAGCGGCAGCGGTAAAACAACACTGCTTAAACTTTTACTGGGAAATTATTCACCTATTTCCGGCGCAATAAAAGTAGGTGATTATGATTTTTCGCTGGCCGATAAAAATAAATGGAGAAAAGACTGCGGTGCTGTAATGCAAGATGGTTTTATTTTCTCCGACAGCATTGCCAATAATATTGCAGAAAGCTCCGAACAGGTTGATAAAGCAAGGTTACTTAAAGCTGTAAAGGTTGCCAATATTCAAAGTTTTATTGAAAAATTACCTCTTGCATACAATACTCAAATTGGGCCTCAGGGAATTGGGTTAAGTCAGGGACAACAGCAACGTCTATTAATCGCCCGCGCTGTTTACAAAGAACCCAAACTATTTTTCTTCGATGAATCCACAAATGCGCTTGATGCAAATAATGAGAAAGCTATTGTTGCCAATTTGAATGAAGTTACTAAAGGCTGCACGGTGATTATTGTTGCTCATCGTTTAAGCACCGTTAAAAATGCAGATAAAATAATTGTTCTCGATGAGGGAAAAATTATCGAAGAAGGTACACATCGGGAACTGGTGGAACTTGAAGGGGCGTATTTCAATCTAATTCGTAATCAATTGGAACTGGGAAAATGATGAATCAGGAAGAACTTATAACCGATCCTTCGGAAATTACGCTCACGGGAAAGCAAATTGTTGATGAAGCTGTTGGACGACCGCCTTCATCGGTTCTGGTGTTTGGCCCTACTGTAATTGCATTCGCACTTGTATTTTTACTGGTACTTGCATGGTTTATCGAGTACCCTGATGTTATTTCCGGCAAAGCAGTTATCACTACCATATCGCCGCCACAAAAAGAAATTGCAAAGGTGTCGGGAATTATTGATACGATTTTTGTAAAAGATAATCAGCATGTTATACCCGGAACAATGCTGGCTATTATTGAGAATGCTGCAAATTATTACGATGTGTTTAAACTTAAATCAGTCATTCAGCACATCGACAGTAGTTCTAAACCTGAGCAATTTCCAATTGAAGAAATGCCACAACTTATGCTGGGTGAAATAAGTGAAGATTATTCACGCTTTGAAACAGCACATATCCTTTATCATCTCAACGAAGAGTTACAGCCATTTGCAGCCGACAGTTATAACGGCTCATTAAATCAAAAAGAGCTGAATGATCGGGAAAATACATTGAACAATCAATTACAACTCGCCCAATCCGAACTTCGGCTTAAAGAGCAAGATCTTGAACGCTATCGAAAACTATATGCGCAGGGAGTAATTCCGACCGAAGAATTAGAGTTGAAAGAACTCGCAAGTATTGAGGCAAAAAGATCTGTTAAAACTATCGCATTGGCTACATCGCAATTACGAGAAAGCAAGAATAATAATGATCGTAATCTGCGTAATGTAGAATTCTCAAAAACCCGCGAAAATATTCAGTTGCGCAATAATCTTGTGCAAGCATATTTCATTCTTAAAAAATCGATTAAAGATTGGGAATTAAAGTATGTACTTCAATCTAAAACCGATGGCAGAGTTTCTTTTCTTAATTATTGGAGTACCAATCAACGAGTAACTGAAGGTGAACTTCTCTTTGCTGTAATTCCTGAACAGAAAGACGGCATTGTAGCACGGGTAAAAACTCCGTCGCTAAAATCAGGGAAAGTGAAACCCGGGCAAACAGTTAACCTGAAGCTGGAAAGTTATCCGGCGAATGAGTTTGGAATTATCAAAGGAAAAGTAAGCACAGTATCTGTGTTACCCGATGAAGAGGGTTTTTATCTTGTTAATGTAGTTCTTCCGGAAGGGCTCATTACTACGTACAATAACAAAATTAATTTCAGGCAAGAAATGATAGGCGATGCTGAAATTATTACTGAAGACCGCCGATTGCTCGAACGATTCTTCTTTAATTTTCACAGCTGTCCAAAATAAATTTTCATAATAACCTTACCTGAGCCGAATCAGCCTTTTCGGGCGGTCTGAAGAAGGGATCATCCAACCAACCCCACAGATCAACTTTCACCAGTAAATTCAATCGAAGAAAGACTACCATG
>JBKDHA010000125.1:0-15143 GCA_046335555.1 Bacteroidota bacterium | reverse complement strand
GGTAAATTCTTTCGCTTTGTTTGTTCGGTGTTCATTACCTCAAACAACTTGTCGAGATAAGTATTCAGGTCGCTTCCGTCTTGCTGGGTGTGGCTTCCAACGCCCAATGTAAATTGTCCTTTATCTAAAATTCCTGTGTCTTCTGCAAAAAAGCAAAATAACAAACGAGAAAGAAACACATTCAGATTATGAACTTCGGCTTGTGTTTTTATCGGGTTATCTTTCTTGATATCGTCATAGAGTTTTGCCATCTTTTCGGCAGCTCTAACGTCAGCAGGATTTTCGTTTTGGTGTTGTGCTTTCTCCATGCCCGCCCAAGGCAAAAAGAAATCAAAGTGTTTGGCAATGTCAGTGATGGCAATGTCTAACGTGTCTTGCGTTTTAGTGTCAACAGCCAACAAGTTTTTGTAGTCTGTTACTACAACAAAACGAGGGTCGTGTTTTACTGCTTTGTTGTCTTCGGTTAGGTCGGCAATCAGTTCATGCAAGTCAACGCCTTTAATGGCCTTGAAAAACAATTTCTTTTTCCAAGCGATTTCTCCGTCAACTTTAGAGAGATTAAGTCCACCGTCTTTGATGCGTTTTATAGTTGCTTTTGGTTGTCCGTATGCTAACAGCAAATCATAAATGAAACTCTCTTTTTTGAAAGTCTTTACGAGTTGTTGTAAGTTATTTTCTATCTGGGCTATGTTCATTATTTATTTATGTCTTTTCGCTAAAAAATATAGCTCGTAAAGTTAATATTTAAGTAACGTAATGTTGTCGGTGCGTTGGCAAAATTGGCTCTTTTGCAAGCTTGGGTTTGTGTGTCGGCTTGTGCGGCTTGCAAATGTGCCAATGTGCGGCTGGCTAAAATTGAATTAAAAAAAATGTGCGGTGGGGAAAATAAAAAATACAGAAGGGTCGGCAATGAGTGTCGGCTTAATTGATTTCCGTTTGAAATATGGTCTGTATGTTGGTCACCTGTCAAAATGGTTTGTCTTTGTTAATTCGTTTAATTTTTAGTCCTCTGTTTATGGTTGCACTGTCGTCTTTTAGGCTTGCTTATAACTCTATATTATATGCAATTATACCAAAAAACACTCAACAATCAAAAATAAGTTAATACATAGATAATCAATACTATATAATACAATATATCAAAAATACGTAATGCGCATTATTAATATTATTAACTTAGTAAGATAAAAAAAACACGAAATGCGTACTCCCGATTTTAAGAAAGAAATAGCCTATTCGGTTGGCCAGCATAAAGACAAACAAGTTATTTGGTGCAAATTTCCTAAAAATGATGCGCTATTAGTTGCATTAAAAAAACAGTACCCTTTTTGCAGGTGGAGCAACACTAACAGATGTTGGTACATTACAGATAGTTTAGAAATACGAAAACAACTGGGACTGCCTTTCAGAAACCCTTCCGAATCAATACACCATAAAATTCATCCAATTAATCAATCAGCTTTGCAAAAGATGGAAAACCAGCTAAAGCTGAAAGCATATAGCCGCAATACAGCAAAGGTTTATTTGGGTGAGTTTTCGCAACTATTAATTATCCTAAAACATCACAATGTTGATATGCTTAGCCCGGAAAAGCTAAAATCATATTTATTGTATTGTGTTAACGAACTCAACTTATCGGAAGCTCATCTGCACAGTCGTTTAAATGCGCTTAAGTTTTATTTTGAACAAGTACTCCATAAAGAAAAATTCTTTGTCGATATTCCTCGCCCAAAATCAAAAAGCACTTTGCCAAAAGTGTTGAGTACTAAAGATATTCAAAAATTGTTTGATGTTACCGTTAACAACAAACACAAACTTATGTTGCAGTTATGCTATGGTATGGGTTTGCGGGTAAGTGAAATTGTTAAACTCAAACTAACAGATATTGACAGCAAACGTATGCAAGTACTTATTGAGAATGCTAAAGGTAAGTCAGACAGGTATGTTAATTTACCCGAATCTGTTTTAACATTACTTCGTAATTATTATAAGCTATATAAGCCCAAACATTTTTTATTTGAAGGGCAATATGGCGGTGAGTACTCCATACGCAGTGTACAAGCCGTATTTAAAAACGGTATGCGTTTGGCTAAAATAAATAAGCCGGTTGGAATACATAGTTTAAGACACAGCTATGCAACCCATTTACTCGAATACGGCACAGATATGGCTTTTATTCAAAAATTGTTAGGTCATAAGGATATGAAAACTACTATGATATATGCTAAAGTTGGTAAAAAAGAAATACAAAAAGTGAAAAGCCCATTAGATCGTATGTAGCAACCGTATTTCAACTAACTTATTTTTTATAGAGCAGTTGAATAACCAATGATAAACCTGACAATCTCTCAACGCTGAGATTTAGAGCGCCGAGCGCTGCGGCCCCGGCTGAAAAGTTTTGAGATAAAACGGCTCAAACCATGCAATATCTTCGGTTGCTCCGGCTTTCAGTTTGTTCAGCGCGGGAACAATCAGGTGCCGCGCTGCGGGCAGCACTTCGCTGAAACGGGCATTGGAATGCGCGGCAAGCAGTGGTTTGCATTTCGGCATGCCGTCGCCGGCAAAAAGCACGGTGTTTTTTTCGAGCAGTTCAGTAAAACTGTTTTCATCAACTACAAGCGGCATTGTAGCTTCAACTAAATTCATTTTTGCATCATACACCGCGCGGTAAACTTCCATGCGCCGTGCATCCAGCATCGGACAAAGCAGCATTCCGGTTTCAGCTTCCTGCTGCATGCCGTATGCTAATGCTTCGAGTGTGTTTACTGCCAGCAGCGGAATATTGAGCGCGTAGCAAAAACCTTTAGCTGCCGAAACACCGATGCGCAAACCGGTGTACGAACCCGGGCCCATGCTCACACAAACGCCTCCAAGCTGCGCAAACGCGATACCGGCTTCGGCTACCACTTCTTCGCAAAAAACGGTCAGCCGTTCGGCGTGTATGTTGGCTTCGTTCTGCCAGCGTTCGGCAATAAGCTTTTCGTTGTGCGAAAGTGCTGCCGAACAAACGCCGGTGGCGGTTTCAATGTGCAGGAGGTACATACTTATTCTGTATCAGCAGTCAGCTTCTCTTTATCCACTTTCTCAACTGCTGCACCGTTAAACAGTTTGGTACGTATCGCGCTGAATGGTGCCGAAACAACTTCATCGCCCGCTTTCAAACCTGATACAATTTGTATGTATTGATTATCCTGAACACCTGTTTTTACAGGCACAAGAATAGCTTTACCATCGCGCAGCACAAAAACACATTCAATAGGTTCTACTGTTTTTGTTTTTGCTTCGCGTTTATCACCGGCTTCCATTTCGGGTGGCGGGCCGCCGGCATCGCTGCCTTTTGCTAATGATTCGTTGCTGCCTTTTTTTGCTGCTGTATCTGTACGTGTGGTTACGGCTTGAATAGCTACTGAAACAGCATTCTGCACAGAGCGGGTTTGAATATCAACCGTGGCCGACATGCCTGGCAGGAATGGATATTCGTTGGGCTTGTCTGTCTTCATCAGATCTTTGTAAGACTCGCGCAGGATGCGGATTTTCACTGAAAAATTGGTGACCTGATCGGTGTTGAGTCCGCTCGAACTGGCCGAGTTGGCTACTTCCGTAACAATGCCTTTGAACTTTCGGTTGTCGTGCGCTTCCACTTCAATAAGTGCAGTGTCGTTGAGGTGAACGCGGAGAATATCGTTTTCGTTTACATCTACCTGAACTTCCATTTCGAGCAGGTTGGCAATGGTGAGAATAACTTCGCCGGCCATTTGTGCATTGCCCAAAACACTTTCGCCTTTGCGCTTTGCAAGTTTTGAAATAGTGCCTGAAACAGGTGCGTAGATAGATGTCCGCGTAAGATTTTCGTTGGCTTCCTTGAGTGAAGCTGAGTTGCTGCTCACGTTAAAATCGGCACTGCGCACACTTTCCTGTGCGGCCTGCACTTCGGCTTTTGCCGATTCGTATTGTGCACGCGCACTTTCAAACTCGGCATCCGAAACAGCTTTCTGATCATGCAGTTTTTTGCTGCGGTTGTAGGCCAGCTCGGAATTTGTAAGCTGCGATTTGGCTTGTGTAAGTCGCGCCTCGCTGTTGGCCAGATTAGCGCGTGAACCGTTCACCACAGCCTGCACACGTTCAACTGCCGACTGATACACATTCGGGTTGATGCGCAGCAGGAGCTGACCTTTCTGCACCGTGTCGCCTTCCTTCACAAGCAGTTCAACAATTTGTCCCGATACATCCGAAGTAATTTTTACTTCCTGTTCGGGCTGTACTTTTCCGCTTGCCGAAACAAGTTCAGTGATGTTTCGTTGTTCAGCTTTTTCGGTTGATACACGCACCGCTTTGCTGCCGTCGCCCTTTACGAGCATGACAACAACGATGAGCACTACAAGTAAAATTCCGCTGATAATAAGAAAGCGTTTCATAGAAATGCAGATCAGAAGGTAAGTGGTTTGCCCTGATAAAAGTCAAGGACTTTAAGTTTGAGAAAATAGTCGAACCGCGCCTGCAGCAAATCGGCCTGAGCACGGGTAACACGGTTTTTTGCTGTTCCGTATTCGATAGCTTGAATGGCGCCTGCTTCAAACCGGTCTTCAGCATACGAAAATGCTTCCTGTGCGGCATTTACAGCCGATTCCGAAGCACGGTATCGTTGCAGAGCAGCCTGCGCATCGGTAAACGCTTTATCAACCTGCTGGCGCAACTGCTGCTCCTGCTGCATCAATGTAAGCCGTGCATTTTCCTGCTGGATTTTTGCACGTTTAATAGCAGAAGAAGATTGAAGATTGTTGAAGATCGGAACGGTAATCTGAAAACTGATAACGCGGTTAACGTTGTTGCTGTACTGATCGCCAAACGATGTTGTTTGTGTTACGTAATTAAATGTTGGCGCATACACCAGATCGCCTGCAGATGTAATACCGATTTGCTGTGTACCGGAAGGCGAAACACTCAAAATATCTTTAGCCAGTCCTGAATAACCTGTACCGAGTGATCCCTGTAAAGTTAACCGCGGACTCAGCGCACCGTAGGCTACTTTCAGTCCGCGCTCGGCACCGCGCAAATCAAGTTGAGCTTTTTTTATCATAGGCATATTGTTTAATGCGGTCTGATAAATTTGCGAAGAGCTTGATGCTGCAATAGCTTCGGCGGGTATATTAAGTGCTGGTTTTGAAATACTGAAGCCTTCTGTATTTTCGAGATTCATAAGCTGAGTGAGCGAGAGATACGCCATACTCAGGTTGTTTTCCGAATTTACACGGGTAAGTTCTTCCTGTGCCTGTTGAGCCTGTAAGTCGAGCAGCGGCCCGCGGGCACTTGCACCTGCATCTACTAATTTTTTCATTCGCTCAACCTGTGTGCGCGTAAGCTCAACCTGATCTGCTGCAACTGTAAGCTGTTCCTGTGCAAACAAAACGTTTAGGTAAGCCGTAGCCACATTCAGACTGATGTCGTTTTGTGTTTGCTCAACCTGCGCCAGTCCCGACTGCATTGCATACTGGTTCTGACGAATAGTGTTGTAATTCTGTCCGCCGGCAAAAACAGTTACACTGCTGCTCAAAAAGAAGTTTTGCGAAAGCACAGTGCCATCAGCAAACGTATTGGTAAACCGGTCAACCGTTCGGCCAAACTGATAGCTGTGTGAGCCGGTAGCATTGAGGTTGGGAAGTACATTGGCCTTGCTTTGCTGCAGATTTACCTGAGCCAGATCAGCATTTAAACGGGTTTGCTGTATCTGAATGTTGTGTGTGAGTGCATACTCAATGCACTGCTGTAAATTCCAGGGCTGCGAATTATCGGCAGGTATTGCGGTTGTTTGCTGCGAAGCCGGCTGAGCAGGCAGTATTGCCGGAATAAATGCGGCAGCAGCAATCAATATTAAATACAAACGGCGCATCAGGTAGTTTTTGAATATATGCAAAGGTAAACGAAAAGCTGCTTTAGCCGAAAACAGAATTTGCCGCACTTTATATGTCGCTTTTAGTGATTGCACTATAAATGCACATATTCCCCTCTGCCCGAAGGCAAAAGGGAAAAGTGCTGAATATAGTGCTGGCTACTTTTCAATCGATTGCTTGAGTAATTCCAGCCCATTTTCATTGGTCTTCTCCATTTCTTTTTTGGCACCAAACAACCAAAGGAAAAAAGCACTGCCCAAATCCGATTCGAGTTTAAAGGTTTGTGTAACCGTAATGCCTGCGGGCGATTCACTAAATGTGTAAACAAAATCAGGATGAGCGGTAAACGGTTTTTCGATATGACATTTCATGCTAACCAATGAAAAGGTATCAACCTTAACAATTTCCTGATAGCCAACATCTTTTCCGCCATTACCGATCCAATGGTATTGCGCTCCGGGTTCGCCATCTTTCCCTTTCACTTCGTATTTCTGTGCAGGGTCTTGTTTCAAAAAAGGCGACCATTTCGGGAAGTTGTTCAGGTAGCGAACCATATCGAAAACTACAGGCATTTGTCCCTTTATCGTTACTTTTTTAACAATCTGAATTGTTTTCAGTCCATTGGCTTTGTAGAGTCCGTAGCCAATAAAAATAACAAGGGCGAGTCCGAGGATAATGAGTGCAATTTTCATGTTGTTTGGTAGTTAGAGATGGTTGTTGATTGAGATGGATTTTTTAAAAATTACATGGGTAAAATCTCGCGTATTTCTACACGTCCGCCCATTGCCAGAATCGGACAGCCTTTGGAGATTTCTGTTGCTTCGTCGATTGAAGCGGCGCGAATAACCATATTGCCGCCAAGTGTTTCGTTTTGGGCAACGTAAATTCCATCAGTTACTGATTTATCTGCTGAAACCTGTTTGCCTTCAAACCCAAGCTGATGTGTACTGATCAGTTTTTCCTGAATAGCAATGTTACCGATGAAACTTCCCCAGTGCTGGTGTTGCTCAGCCATTTCGGCTTCTGTGGGCTGGTAGGTTTGTGTGGCATCGAAACGGAAGATGAGCATGAATTCTTTTGACTGTGACATGGTGTTTTGTTTTTAGTTGGTTAGTGATGTTGTTGTTATTTGATGAGGCAAAACTATAGCGGCCGGAAACCATAAATCTTGCCATAGGACAAGAAATCAAAATGCACGAAAAAAAAGAGCAGCCCTGCAAACAACGAGTGTTTGCAGGGCTGCTGCGGAATGCAATAAATAATCTGTTTTAGTCTGCGAAACGCTTTACCAGTAGCTTTCTGTACAAAGAAAGATGCAGGAAGATAATGATCGGGGGAGCAAAAGCCGGTATCAGGCAAAACGGAAATTTGCCAAGTGCGTCAACGCCGGCTGATCCGGTTTCAATGCTTAGTTTGGTAAATACAATAGCCATGGTGGATGTAGCCAAAATGTCAAGCAAGCCGAATGTATTCCACACAAGTGCAATTGCTTTGGAATTCGATTTTTTCTGCTCAATAATTCGGGCAACATAAATGCTCGTGAGTGCTGTAATTACATCACCCAAACCGGCAATCAGTCCAAAAACGAGCGGAAGCTGATGTAGCAGCGATAAAATGAGCAGAAAACTGCCAATGAGCCGGAACAGGTGAATGCGGATAAATGCCGATGCTTTTGTTTCGCGGTTAATTGCTTTCCAGAACGGGAGATTAAATACGACCAGTACTAAGAATATCATCAGCGGCAATGTCGTAAGCTTTACAATCTGAGGCGGCACACTTTGAACTTCAAACATTTTGTTGATGCAGGCCATATACACATATATAAAGTAGGCCGCAAAAAAAGCTACAATGCCAGCAAAAACAATTGCCTTGTTTTTTTTCGCTGCATTACGACTAAGCAATGCAACAAGAATTACTGGAATCGGAATTGCAATTAAAAATAAAACTGATAACCAGGTTGGGACGGTTGATAACCACATACTGTTAGTTGGTTTTAGTTATTTCTTTTCTGATTCGGCTTAATGAAGTATCTGTTATTCCCAGATAAGTTGCAATCTGTTTGAGTGGAACGCCTTGCACAATATCCGGCTTCTCTTTTATCAAATTCAGATAACGTTCTTTTGCCGGATCAGCAATCATGGAAACCGAATGGCTTTTGAGTTCAAAGTAGTTGTTTACAAGCCGGGTGCGGCCAACTTCTCTGAACGCTTCTATTTTAAACAGCTTCATGAAATTTTCAAACGTAATTTTCCATGCAACACATTTGGTGATTGCCTGAATCGACTCACGACTGTTTGAACGCAGAAAGTAAGAATGCCAGTCGATAACTATATCTTTTTCGCTAAAGAATTTTGTGGTAATATCATCACCTTCCGGGTTCATTACATACGAACGTGCAAAGCCACTTTCCATAAAGTAATAGTAACCGGCAACATTATCGTAAGGAATCAAATAATCGTTTTTCTGAAATTCAACCCTTGTATATTGACCGAGGATAAGCTCAAGTTCTTCTGGCGTAAAATTTTGTTCATTAAAAATGGTTGTGAGGTAGTGTTTCTCTGCCATACTGTTTTCTGTTTTTCCTTTGTTAGTCAACAATATTCATCGGTGGGTAAAAGTATCAAAAACAAGTTGCAGTAACGCTGCTAAGATTAATTACCTTTATAGAAGTGAATTTCCTCGCACATTTCTACCTATCCGGCAACAGCGAACCACTTTTGGTTGGCAATCTTATCGGCGATGCAGTTAAAGGTCGCAGTCTAGTTGCTTTTTCCGAACCGGTGCAGCAAGGCATTCGCATGCACCGCGCTATTGACTATTTTACCGATACACATCCGGCCGTATCGCGCAGCAAAGATCGGCTGCGCTCGAAATTCAATCATTATTCCGGTGTTATAACGGATGTGTTCTACGATCACATCCTGGCCCGAAACTGGAGCGATTATTCAGACGAGCCGCTGGCACAATACTCACAGCGTATTTACGGATTGCTGGAACGGCACTGGTTGATTTTTCCGCCCCGCATTCAGTTCATGTTTCCGTACATGAAGCAAAACAACTGGCTTCTCGGTTATGCCGATGTGCAGGGCATTCACCGCGCTCTGAGCGGCATGGCCAAGCGCACAGCTTTTGTTTCGCACATGGAAGAAGCCGCACAATTTCTCGAACGCGATTATTTGCTTTACAAACAGGATTTTGAAATTTTCTTCCCTTCGCTTGTCGAACACACCCGTGTTTTCAGAGAAGAGTACTTATAGCATTAATAACATAATCCCGCCTTCACATTCTCTTCATTTCAGAAAATGAAATTTGCAGCAAACAACAAGCGTTATGCTCATTTCATTCATCACTCTTCTTACCATTTGCGGAATAATTTCTTTGCTGGCCTTTATTCCGGTTGATATACAAGTTGAAGATTATACCGATGTTGCAGGAATGGAAACCGAGAGTTCTGTACTCAGCGAAACATTGGTTCGTCCGCAGCAGCGTGTTGCCGCTTAGTTTTATTTTTCGCGGAAGCGTAAAAACACGATCAGTGCCACAGCGCACAATGCAGCGCCGGCTATACCTGTGAGCCTTAACCCCAAATCATTTCCCGGATCTTTACCGATTACAGCAAGCGTTGCAAATACGGCAATGCCTAATGTTTGTCCGAGTTTCACCACAAAGTATTTTACCGCAAAGTAAAGTCCTTCGCGATTTTCGCCAGTAGCTTCGGCATCGGCACGGGCAATATCAGCCAGAATGGCCGGAGGCAGGATGCCTAATGCCGCAAGCGGAAATGCCGCCGCTGCTGCAAATGCAAAAAGCTGCACTTTTTCCGGTGCCGGGAAATTCCCAAGCCCGTAAACACTGGCACACACCGCAGCCAGCAAGGCAAAAGCAGCCAGCACTAATTTCTTTTTGCCATACCGTTTCGACATGATATTGATGAGCGGATAGAAAATTAGCGAAACGCCTACCATTGCAGCCATCAACACCACGCCAAACGATTCGGGCTGGCCGGTAAGTACGGTTACATAATACAGCAGCCCGCTTGTAATTATGTACAGCGCCATGTAGTAGGCAAAATCGGCAAAAATGTAAATACGAAACGAGCGGTTTCGCAATGCCGAGCGGATCGCTTTAAACAATGGCTGGTGCGCCGGCTGTGCATTGCAATACTTGCGCTCGTTGATGAACAGCACCGGAAGCAGCATAAAAACACCGGCTAGCAAACTGAGTGCTGCAATTGCCCACTGTAAAGCTTCGCGGCGACTTCCGAGTTCAAAAGCAGTATGCAAAGCCGCCGCAAGGTTATTGGAACTGGCCGAAACTACAATGCCGAGCGTAAAACCGGCCTGCTGCATTGTAGAAAGCCGCACACGGGCTTCGGGTGTGGCTGCCAGCTCGGGAAGCAGGGCATTGCATGGAATTATATAGGTTGTAGAGGTGACAAAGAACGCAACCAGCGAAATGCCCAACCACCATCCGTTTGCTGCTGATGCTGTTTCGGTTGGCGGCATAAAAACCAGAATGCAGGTAAGCACGGCCGGCAAAATACTCCACATCATAAACGGAATGCGCCGCCCGAGCCGGTGTGTGCTGCGGTCGCTCCATTGTCCGATCAGCGGATCATAAACAGCATCGGCCAAACGCCCGGCAGAAGTGATTACCGCCAGCAAGCTGAATACACCGAAAATCAGCAACTGCGGCAGCAGCGGTTCCCAGCCGGCATTTGAGGGCGGAAGATAAAAGTAGGGCAGCAGCACCCCGATAAGATTAACCAGAATGCTCCAGCCCGCCATGCCCGAAGCATAAACCAACTGAAGCCGTAGCGGGAAAACGGGATTTTCACTCATCTTTCCTGCAAGAATAATGGTTTATCGCTTTCAACATCAGTAACGACACAATTAAATATTGCGGGGGCGAAAAATATTTTTTGCTGAAATAGGGGTAAAGGAATAAAGGGATTGTCCTTTATTCACAAGCAATCAAAAAAACTCACCATGAAAAAGTTTATCCCTTACTTACCCTTATTCGCAGCCTTTGTTTTGTTTGCCGGAAGTCAGGCACTAAACGCACAGGCTAATCAGATACCCGAACGCGGCAATATCTTTGTGCATTATTCAAATGTTGGCCTGAGTAGCTTTAACGGCTTTAAAATTGGTGCCGATTATGTGTTGCTGAGCAAAGAAATCCAAAAGAGCAAACGCGGAAAACCTGCTGAAACATTGCGCAGCACACATTATCTTACGTTCAATTACGCTCTTTATTCGCGCAGTTTCCGGTCAGTCAATCATTTGCTGCATGTTGGTTATCTGATGCAAAAAACCAATAAAAACGGATGGTTTACAGGTATCGAACCTATTGCAGGATTTCGGGTAAACACTTCTGCTTTTTCACCTAACAGCAGCAATTCTGAATTTGGAAATCGTTTTCGCCGTAGTTTAATGGGGGGTGTTTCACTCAGTGCAGGCAAAGAATTATTCCTTGGGAAAAAAGAAACACCGTTTACCATTTTTGGTAAGTATTCGCTCATGACCAGTTTGCCTCGCCCGCGCCTTGGCAATACATCAGGGTTAACGGAAATTGGAGTGAGCATAAAAATCAATAAATAATTACAGTTGAGATAATACCCAAAAACCGGCCTCCTGAATTTTCAGGAGGCCGGTTTTTAATGTACAGGCACAAACTATTCTTTAATAAAAGTGCATTTAATGGTTTGGACGTTGCTGTTTTGAGCTGTCTAATCACTTGGGTAATGTGCTGGTGACGGTGTCCGATCGGAAGTAGAGTAAGCAGTTGGGGGCTACTTCCACGGTGCTTTCAGCGTTTGCCGGGCGATTTTCTTCTTGCGTTCACGTACCACCTTCGGTACTTATTTGTAAAACGTACGTAGAGCAGAAAACAATTTCCCGGCTCGCTTCTGTTGAAAAAAATCCCCCAAAGCGCATTAAAGCCATTTTGAGTGCAGTATAATCATGTTTGGGATGGTTGAATATTTAATATATTGCGGCATGAAAAAAATCGGTTACACCTTAATTTTACTTTTTGCTGCTGTATTCGCTGGCTGCGGTGGTGGTGAAAAAACAATATACAAAATTGAGAACGTTGAATTTACGCTGAGCGGACCTTTGTTCGAAGGTTCAAATCCTGCGCAATACACGTACGCAGTTGATTTAAAATCTATTCTCGGCGATAAATACGCTGACGGTTCAGAAATTACCGGTGCAGTGCTCAAATCTGCTCAAATTGTAGCTGCAGACTCTGCGAATTTTGATGGTATCAATTCTTTTGTAGTAAGTCTGGCAGGTGATAATCCTGAACTTAAAATGGTGGAATTGGCAGTGCTCAATCCCATTGCGCCGGGGTCAACTAAGGTAACTTTAGTCCCTTCGTCGGAGGCAAATGCCGATGATTATTTTAAGGAAAAACAATTCTACATCGTGGTGGACGCGGGTTTGGCGGCGGATATTGAGGAGAACATCACCTTTAAGGGTACGTTCGAATTTGAACTTACTTACCACTAAACGAAATTTGGGTATACAATTTGTAAAACAGATCTTATTCGTCAAACTAAAATCTAGCAAGAATGAAAAAGGTTATTATAGTTATGGTTCTTATTCTCTTCGGAGGATTGTTTTCGGGATTTATACAAGACACGAAAGACGGAGATCGTCTTTTAGGTGTTTGGGAACCCAGTAACGGACGTGCCCGTGTTAAAGTGGAAAAAATCGGTACGAAGTATTACGGGAAAATAGTGTGGCTGAAGGAACCAACTGATCCGGAAACCAATCAGCCCAAAACAGATAAAAATAACCCTGATCCGGGCTTGCGTAATGTGCCTTTGAAAGGTTATCGTATGCTGAAAGACTTCGTGTACAAAGGCAAAGACGAATGGGCTGACGGAACCATTTACGATCCGTTGAACGGCAGTACCTACAGCTGTACTATTAAAATGACCGACGAGAATACCTTAGAAATTCGCGGTTATATCGGTGTTTCAGCTTTGGGACGTACCGACATTTGGAAACGATTGGTCGTTAAGAAATAGTCATGATGTTAAAACGCTACTCCGTCAACATCACGCGTACGTGGTGTGCTGCATTATTGGCATTGTCCTGCTCTTCGCTTCATGCACAAGTAGATACTACAGGTGGTGCTGTGGACGATGAAGATTACGGTCAGTATGATAACGTTGGTTTTGCCGACGATGGCGCTAAGCGTTTCTGCAGCCCGAAAATAGAAGGTTTGAGTCCGGCGAAATTAATTTCCGTCGGTTACGATTACCAAATGGGTTATCAAATGATCGCAGACTCTTTGCGGTCGCAGTCGCCCTTTGCACCTTGGGGAAATTTTAATCCCGATACCGGCGAAGTAGCTTTTTCGCATGGCTTGCGTTTAGCCTGCAACATACCGGTAGTTTCCAAAACGAGTCTGGTTTGGCAATTGGGCGCGAACTATTGGGAGCAGCAATACGAATTTAAAGATGGCAATTCGTTAAGCAATCCGATGTTGACGGCCTTGCGCGATAACGGCTTGCGCACCATGGGCATAAACACCACCGTATTTAAACCACTTAATGAAAAACAGTTCTTACTGTTTCAAGGTTCTGCGGATATGAGCGGTGATTTTCAATTATCGAAATTAATGCCTGCCAGATATTTAAAATATTCTGTTGCTGCTATTTGGGGTAAACGATCTACAGAGCGGAAGCAGTGGGGTATTGGTGTATCCAGAACGTACCGAGTCGGGGAATTGAATTATATCCCGATTGTGTTATTCAACTGGACCGATGCTTCCAACAAATGGGGCACTGAAATTTTATTCCCGGCCCGTGCACATGTGCGCAGAACCATCAACAGTCGTAATATGTTGTTTGCAGGCTACGAACTGGAAGGACAGAGTTATCGTTTGTATCGCAATAATGAACCGTCAGCGAATTTCGATATGCGACGTGAAGATTTGGAAATTCGTCGCGGTGAAATTCGTTTACGTTTGATGTATGAATTTTCGCTGAAAGGTTTCGTTTGGATGTCGGTGCAAGCCGGCTATCGCATCAACTATCGTTATGATGTGGATCGTTTAACAGACGGAGCTGAAATTTATCGTGGCTTTGGCCTTGTAAGCGACGCTCCTTACGTGATGGTGAACAAATTGACCAATCCTCTTTATTTTAATATTAGCTTGAATTTGGTAAGTCCTTAGAGCCTTGTTGAATGTTGAATGTTGAATGACGATCCGTTCTTCTGATCGCCTGTGTGCAATGTTTTTAACATTTAACAATGTGCTGTAACACTTTTTCGGGTAGTGTAGTTTTCAACTGACGTTCAAATCAGAGATCAGTTTATCTGAAATTTTCCGAATCGTGGAAAGGAAAAGTAAGTTAAACTTTTACCAAAAGCGAAAGAAAGCAGATATACAAAATCGGGCTTGGGCAAAAAAAAAGGCCCGTAAAGGCCTTTCTGAAAGTCGGGGTGGCGAGACTCGAACTCACGACCCCCAGCACCCCATGCTGGTACGCTACCAACTGCGCTACACCCCGAACTTTTTTGCTTTTCGATTGTAAACTTAATGATGATTACAACGTCTAAGCGGAGTGCAAATGTAAGAACTTTCTTATTTCGCACAACTTTAACAGAAATTCACACCTAAAAAACGCTTTAAAGAGCTATCCCCTTTGAGTTTCAGTACCTTTGCATCGCCTAAATACCCATCGGGTTCGGTTATGAAGAAAATTTTATTCGTTTTGCTCATTTTATTTGCTTTTCAGCAACTTGGAGCTCAGAATGCGAAGCCGCGCTGTACGATAAGCGGTTATGTTAAAGAAGAAGCCACAGGCGAAGCCATTATCGGAGCGGCGGTAACGGTGCGGCAACCATTATCAGGCACTACCACCAATGCTTATGGTTTTTACAGCATTACTGTTGATTCAGGAACATACTCACTTCAGGTGCAATACCTCGGTTTCGAGAATTTTTCGCAACAGGTAAAGCTCGATAAAAACCAGACCATTGATATCAAGCTCAAAACTAAGGTTAACAGCATGAAAGAGGTGGTAATTACTGATCAGAAAGCGGATGCCAATGTGCAGGACGGACAAATGAGCACTGTGCGCCTGGATATGAAACAGGTGAAACAGATTCCGGCTTTCATGGGCGAGGTTGATATTCTCAAAACCATTCAGCTCACGCCCGGTGTAAAAGGTGCCGGCGAAGGGAATTCCGGCTTTTATGTGCGCGGAGGCGGACCCGATCAAAATCTTATCCTGCT
>JBKDHA010000124.1:0-5950 GCA_046335555.1 Bacteroidota bacterium | reverse complement strand
CAAATTAACAGCTAGCCCATAAGGGACTTGCACCCTCTGGTTAATCTTCATACTTTCAACGTATGAAAGGCATACATGGCGCACACAGCACCTACAAGAAATTGGCGGTTCAGTGCTTCGTATGACAGTTTTGTGGTTAATCAAACATTCGTTCTTCGTATGAACATTTGTGGTAAAAATCGCCAACTTCTTGTAACTGCAAAACGTTAGCAGTAATTTTGGACGACAAAAATGAACCGACATCAACATAAAGACTTGACAATTGAAGTGATTGACGAACCGGCTTATAAATTTGGTTCGACTGACAACTATTTCAATTACTCCAAACATTATTTTGGTGACGATGCGTCAGAATTTCCAACATCCAAACACGGAATAAAAATTTATCGGAACGACCAAATTATTGACAGCTGTATTATCATCGGCTCGGGCGGTGCTACAGGTGTTTATCAAAATTCTTCGCTTATTGATAAAGATCGAATCGTAATTTGTTGTTGCGACACTGTATTCAGTTTGACACTTCCAGACCTTGAATTAAAATGGAAAACTCGATGTGATCTAGCGACTTGCTTTCAAATTTTCAAACAGCAGGAAGATTACATTGTTCATGGCGAGTTTCAAGTAACAAAACTTGACAAAGACGGAAATAAAAAATGGGAGTTTGGTGGTGCTGACATTTTTGTTTCTATTGACAATGAAGGCGCATTTAAAATTGAAAACGACGGAATTTTATTAACGGATTTTGCAAAGACAAAATATAAAATAGACTTTGACGGAAAACTACTCTGGGACACTTATAAGCGGACTTGAAAACTGCAGGTAACAGGCTTTTGAATAAAAGCAGGTTCAGTTACATTTTTGGGAAATAAAATCTTGTAAGCTCTCTGCGCCCCAAACCTACCACAAGCTACATAATCAAAAAAACTCCGTCAAACAACAGCACCCAATAACAAAGTCGGGCAGGGCAGACTCTTGTTTAACCATTTACCCCCAAAACACCGCTTCCACATCTATTTTCCTGCATTTTTTGGGCGTTTTCAAACAAAAATACCGGAGCTTCTGTATCTTTCAGCACCGTATCAGTTATAAACATAAATCAAAACCCCCGGCTGAACCCGGAACTGAGTTATGATAGCTGGAACTATGCGGTCCCAAATATTGAAAACCCCGGCTATGGATGTAGTATCCAAATACCACGTTTCAGGTGAGGAGCTGAACCGTGAACAAGAACTGGTGGAAGCCGCCCAGCGCGATCCCGTCCAATTCAAAGCCCTGTACAACCTCTATTACGAACGCATCTTTCTCTACATCTGGCAACGGATGGAAGATAAAGATCAGGCGCACGATGTAGCCTCGCAGGTCTTCCTCAAGGCAATGAGCAATCTTCATAAATACCAGTTTCGGGGCGTTCCGTTTGCCTCGTGGCTGTATCGGATTGCAAAAAGCGAGGTTTTTACGGTTTTCCGTCAGGAGCAGGCGCAACGTACTGTCAGTATTGATACACACGGTATCAATACCATGATGGAGGAAATTCAGGAAGATCCTTACGAAGGTTTTGCTCCTTTGCTTGGCGATGCGGTTGCTTCGCTTGATGAAGATGATCTTCAGCTTATTGAAATGCGTTTTTTCGAGAAACGTCCGTTCAAAGAAATTGCCGACATCCTCGAAATAACCGAAAACAATGCGAAAGTAAAAACGTATCGCATTCTCGAAAAACTACGTAAAAAGCTTACCGATATGCGCCGCGCTGCTCAATAGCGCTGTTCTCAATCATACATTTTGCCTCTGCCAGACAATAAAATGAAACGAAACGTTAAACTAAACCGCCCGAAACCGAGTACAGAAGAAATTCTGTCGCGCCGGAATTTCGATGCCCTTTACGAGCAGTATCAGCAACTGCCCGGACGGGTTATTGCCAAGCCGTTCTGGCAGAAAGGGGCGTTCTATGCTTCGGTGGCTGCTGTGGCTGCCGTGCTTGCCGGTGTTTTTCTGTATCTCAATGGTTCCGATCCTGTTACATCAACCAACAATAACGATCTTGTAAAAAACAATACTACAATAACTCCGGCCGACTCAGTTGCGGCGCTTACTTCTGCTTCAGGTGTGCCAGCACCGGTATATCAAATCCGTACAATTAACACTGCTGCAAAGCAAATTATTGATGCCGGAAACGGAATCAGCATTTCGGTTGCACCTAATTCACTGGCCGATGCCTCAGGCACACCGGTTAGCGGAGATGTTGAGCTGCGTTATCGAACCATTAATGATCCGGTTGATTTGTTCCTCTCCGATATTCCCATGAACGTATCAAACGATAATTCAGCAGCCTGGGAATCGGGAGCAATGGTTGAAGTGCTGGCTTTTAAAAACGGACAACCGCTCACGCTCCGCAAAGGAGAATCGCTCGAAATTCAGCTTCCTGAACGAAGCGGCTTTACTACCTACAGCCTCGAAACAGCCAGCGCCTCATGGATTCCGGTGCAGCGCAATGCCGAACAAACGGCAGCCAATATGCCTGCAAGCGGATTGCTGTCAATAAATGAGCTTCCTGCCGCAAAACGTGCCGAGTACGATGCATTGCTCGAACAGCAGCGCATCGAAGAATATAACATTACCGGACCGCTGCTGCCCGCACTTCCGACCGAGCCGCGCGCTGCCGACCGCACCAAAAACCGGTTTAACGTTGATTTCAAAACCAATGAATTTCCGGAAATGAAATCGTGGGGAAATGTGGTTTTTGAAGTTGATGAAACCAACCGCAAATTTGATCCGGCTGTTTACAAAACAGAGTGGGAAGATGTGAAACTGCTGCGCGCCGGTCATACCGGTTATCAGATTCAGCTTCGCAAAGGTGTTCGCACCGAAACAATTGATGTAAATCCGGCCCTCGAAGGGCAGGCGCTAGCAGCTGCACAGGCCGAATACACTACCGCTTCTGAAAAACGCAGCAATTTGCTCGCCAAACGTGAGGCTCAGCTGGCAGACCTGCGCAAAACAATTGCCGAAAAATGCAATGCGCTCCGCAAACGCGAGCCTGATACACAAGCCACACAAAATGCAGTTGCCGGAAAAAGCATTCGTACCGGACATTTCGGCATTTTCGCAGCACTTCGCAAAATTGTTTGGCCGGCCAGCCGCAAAGTATCGTCACTCACACTGGTTGGCGAGGACGGAAAACAAATTGCAGCCGATAAAATTAGCCATGTGCAGCAAGGCGTAAATTCTGTTTTCGGTTGGAATGCCGATCCCTCAATGCGTTTCAGCTATAACAATGCTGCCGGTAATCAGCTTTGGGTAATCAGCAGCGGAAAATTGTTTGCAGCCGGCAACGAGCAATTTGCCGGAAATAACTCAGCGATGAAAATAACGCTTAAAGCTGTACCGGCTGATGCTCCTGCTTCAGCTGATGCGCTTCGCAAGTACTTCGGATTCTGATTTGTTTTGAAATGAGTTTAACCCGGAATTTAGCACTGCTGATTATTCTGTTTGGCAATATACTTGCCGCACAGAATACAGCAATGCGCACAATTGTTCCGGATAACTCAACCACTTCTGCCGAAGATACCACAGAGGTTCCTGCCGGCACAATCATTGTCCGTAAAAGGCCAATTTTACCTTATGTAAAAGTGGATTATACTTTAATGGCATCGTGCGTTACCGAAATCCGGCAACCCGATTTTAACGATTCTGTTGCACAATGGATTGCCCAGCCTTTGTTTGATACAACTTGTATTCCTGCATCATTAACACGTATACTTCCCCAAAAAACGCTTCAGCTTGGGCGAACGTATGCGCAGAATATCAGATATGAATACACTGCGGCCGACTCAGCTCGTATGGATACGCTTTACATTGCTTTCTGGATTGATAACAAGGGCAATATTCGCGGCGCATATCTCGACGAAAAAGAGAACACAACACTGCCTGCCGAAATTTATATGCAGCTGAGAGCAATTACTAACACCTTTCGTTCCTGGGGCGATAAAGGCGGCGGTTACATGACCAAACGTAAGTTGCTGCGTAAAAGCGAATTCAGGAGACAGGATTATTATTGTCTGGCCAGAGTAGTTGTTTCAGCTAAACCGCTCACCAAAGAGCAGGTTATAGCAGGGAAAAGTTCCGTACCTGTAATGGATTATCCATTCGGCAGTGCTGTTGGGGTTGAATTGCGGTAGATCATCATTTATCAGATCAAAATATTCACAATTTGTTTTTTGTGTTTTGGGGTTAAGGTGAATTAATTACTTTGCAGTAACCTTAACAAACCCAAAGCATGAATAAAAAACTACTTCTTCTTATTGCGGGAGCGGGAATAACTGCATCAGTGAGCGCACAGTGCGTTACACCGCCTGCACCCACAGCCGCATCAGCAAATCCTGCCGCAGTTTGCAGCAATACAGGTGGCTCAACCTTGCTGTCTGCAACGGTAACACCCGGCAATTTTGTGGCCTGGTTTGACGCACCCACAGGAGGTAATTTTCTCGGACTTACAACAAGTACAGGAACTTTACCGGTAACTGCTCCCGGTACAACAATTTATTTTGCCGAGGAATTAGCTACCGGAGGTTCGGCTTCTCAAACCTTCTCCTACACAGGTGGTGTTCAGTTTTGGGTTGTGCCTTTTGGTACAGATACAGTAACACTTGAAGCCTGGGGCGCTCAGGGAAATTCCAGTTCACAAGGGGTTCTCGGTGGCTTGGGTGGTTATGCTACCGGTAAATTGGCTGTAAACGCAGGCGATACACTCTGGATTATGGTTGGCGGCGGCGGAATTACATCAACAGCCGGCGGTTTTAACGGCGGCGGCGTTGGCGGTACTTCACTCTGCTTAACAGCCGATGCCGGCGGCGGCGGCGGTGCATCCGATATCCGGTATTTGGGAATCAATCTTGCCAGCCGTGTGCTTGTTGGTGCAGGCGGCGGCGGGGCAGGAGGTAACCGCATAGCAGGTTGCGGCCGCGGAAATGGCGGCGGCGGCGGCGGCGGCTACTTTGGCGGCGGCGGCGGTGCTGCATGGCCGGGCGGCACACCAGGTCCAAACCCAACCGGAGGAACACAAGTTGCCGGCGGTTCGGGCGGTGTTTCTAATTATGCCACTGCTGCGCCAAATAATAATGGTCAGCCCGGTGTTGCCGGTATCGGCGGAAACGGCGGTGTTGAACTTACCGGCAATCAGGCAGGATCTCAAACCGGAGCAGCGGGTGCCAGCGGAGGCGGAACTACAGGCGGGCCCGGTGGCTATGCCGGTAACTTTAGCGGACAATCAGGTGCCGGTGGTTCAAGTTATTTTGGAACATTAGTTAACGGAAGCACAAATTTTGGTGTGCGTACCGGAAACGGTCAGGTTGTGCTTACCTACCAATCATTCTGCCCGAGTTCATCACGCACTCCGGTTACTTTTATTGTTAACCCGCTGCCGGTTGTTACAGCTTCAACAACTCCATCAACAACAGTTTGCGAAGGTGCAAGTGTTACATTCGCCGGTAACGGTGCTGTTTCATATGTTTGGAGCGGACCTTCTTCGGTTACTGATAACACGCCGTTTGTTGCAGCAGTTTCAGCTGCGGGCACATATATTGTAACCGGAACCGATGCAAACAACTGCTCAAACACAGATTCAGTAAGCCTTACGGTCAATGCACTTCCGCAGGTTAGCGTAACAGCAAACAACCCGGTAATTTGCAATGGTGATACAGTTACACTTACTGCTTCAGGTGCAAACGCTTATGCCTGGTCAACCGGCGGAGCAAGTTCAACTGAAATACTTACCCTTTCTCAGTCAACATACGTTTCAGTAATCGGAACCGATTCGGTTACCGGTTGCAGCAACATTGACTCTGTAATGGTTTGATCGAGGCTATTATAAAGATCAGTGTGCTCTGAGCTCCATTGCTTAGTGTCAGCCACTATTTTGAGGTTCTTGCATTTGTCAAAAACATTGTGGTACTGT
>JBKDHA010000123.1:0-6936 GCA_046335555.1 Bacteroidota bacterium | reverse complement strand
GAGCTTGTTTCCGTTTTGTGCATCTTACGAAGATGAGAAATCGAATTGTTTGGCTAACAAAAGCGGAAAAATAAACAGCCTGAATAATGTCCATTAGAGCAAAACGTCTCCAAAATAGCCTGAATAATGTCCATTACTCCTCTTTTCAATATTACTATACAAAATCCATAATAATAACCAACAAAAATCCCCCCAAATCCTTTCATCAGATCCGAGGGGATTTCAAATAAATGATAACTACATGCAAGCATATCTAAAAACCTAAAGATTGAGGCGGACGCAGTCGCGAAAACCGTCCCCACAGTATTGCGGGGAGTGTAAATGAGGATTTTCGCGGCAAGTCCAACGATGAGATTTAGGATTTTTAGAGATGCGGCTACAACTCGCCTTTCGAAGCATTCGAAAAAGAAGCATTCAAGTCAAGCGGCTTTTTTACTTTTTCCTTCAGCAACGCAAGGCTTAGTACCTCACTCATCTGCTCTACATAGTGGAAATGCAAACCTTTGAGATACTGCGCCGGAATTTCGTCAACATCTTTTTGGTTCTCTTTGCAGAGGATAATGTCTTTGATACCGGCGCGCTTGGCGGCTAAAATCTTCTCGCGGATGCCGCCTACTGCAAGCACACGGCCACGCAGGGTAATTTCGCCGGTCATGGCGAGATGCTTTTTTACTTTGCGCTGCGTAAATGCCGAAGCCAATGCAGTAAGAATCGCTATACCAGCCGAAGGGCCGTCTTTGGGCGTTGCGCCTTCGGGAACGTGAATGTGTACGTTCCAGTTATCGAAGTAATCGGGATTGATGCCGGCTTCTTCGGCGTGGGCGCGCAGGAATTCCAAAGCTATTACAGCCGATTCCTTCATCACTTCGCCGAGGTTGCCGGTGAGTGTGAGCTTGCCTTTGCCGCGGCTCAAACTGGTTTCGATAAACAGAATATCGCCGCCAACTGAGGTCCAAGCCAAACCGGTAACTACACCGGCCGAATCGTTGCCCTGATAACGGTCTTTAAGATGCGCCGGGCCTAGAATCTTATTGAGATCTTCGATACCGGGTTTCACCACATACTTGCGCTCCATGGCAATGTTCTTGGCGGCGTAACGCACAACGCGGGCAATCTGCTTTTCGAGTCCGCGCACGCCCGATTCGCGGGTGTAGCTTTCGATTAGCGTTTCAAGCACCGCGTTGCTCAGCTGCAACTGCTTTTCTTTTACACCGTGCTCACCAAGCTGTTTGGGCATGAGGTGGCGGCGGGCAATTTCAAGCTTTTCCTCTGTGGTATAACCCGAAACTTCGATGATCTCCAAACGATCGCGCAGGGCGGGCTGTATGGTGCTCAGCGAATTGGCTGTAGCAATAAACATTACGTTTGAAAGATCGTAATCAAGCTCTACAAAGTTGTCGTAAAACGCATGATTTTGCTCGGGATCCAGCACTTCAAGCAGCGCCGATGAAGGATCGCCGTGCCAGTCGCTGCCCACTTTGTCAAGCTCATCGAGCACAAACACAGGATTCGAGCTTCCGGCTTTTTTAAGATTCTGCAAAATACGGCCGGGCATTGCACCGATATATGTTTTGCGGTGGCCGCGGATTTCGGATTCGTCTTTAAGTCCGCCCAGCGACATCCGCACATACTTGCGGCCAAGTGCCTCTGCAATTGATTTGCCGAGCGAGGTTTTACCAACGCCCGGAGGGCCGTACAAACAAATGATAGGCGCTTTCATATTGCCGCGAAGTTTAAGCACGGCAAGGTGTTCGAGAATGCGCTCTTTTACTTTCTCTAAACCGTAATGATCGCGGTGCAGAATTTCTTCGGCGGCATTAAGGTCGAATTTATCTTCGGTGTATTCGCCCCAGGGCAAATCGAGAAGGAGTTCCAGATAATTCATTTGCACCGAATACTCAGCTGCATTCGGGTTCATGCGTTCGAGTTTGGCAAACTCTTTTTTGAACGCTGCGGCAGCGGCCTCCGGCCATTTTTTATGCTGCGAACGTTCGCGCAAATCGGCTAATTCCTGATCAGAAGGATTTCCGCCCAACTCTTCCTGAATGGTTTTAATTTGTTGATGCAGGAAATACTCGCGCTGCTGACGGTCAATATCAACTCTTACTTTACTCTGAATCTGGTTTTTAAGTTCCTGCAATTGCAACTCTTTAGTGAGCAGCCCGAGTACATTGTTTGCGCGGTCTTTAAGCGATGTAGTTTCGAGAATTTCCTGCTTCTCCGTTACCGACGCATTCATATTCGAGGATATGAAATTGATCAGAAACGACGGACTCTCGATATTGCGGATAGCCATTGTAGCTTCGGCCGGAAGCTGCGGATTGTTGGTAATGATTTGCAGGGCAATTTCCTTTACCGATGAAATGATGGCCGGAAATTCTTTGTCGTTTGCACCCGGTTTCACTTCATTCAGCGCAGTAGCTTTAGCAACCAGATACGGCTCGCGCTGTACTTCTTCTCCAAGCACAAACCGGCGGCGACCCTGAAGAATTACGGTGGTGTTGCCGTCGGGCATACGCAGCATCCGAATAATGAAGGCTACTGTGCCCACACTGTTCAAATCATCAATGCCCGGATCTTCGTTATCGTCGTTTTTCTGAGCTACAACGCCAATGGTACGTGTGCCTTTGCTGGCTTCGCGGATAAGACGGATTGATTTTTCGCGGCCAACGGTAATCGGAATGACTACGCCGGGGAAAAGCACCGTGTTACGGAGCGGAAGAATAGAAAGCGTTTCGGGAACCGATTCGCTGTTCATTTGCTCTTCGTCTTCGGGACTCAGCAGCGGAATAAACTCAGTATCGTCGTCGGATAGCTGATCAAAAGAAACGGGAGAAAAAAGCTGATTCATCAGATGTATAAGGTCAAACTGTCAGTCTAAAAGCTGTATTCAGCTTTTCGGCAGCCGTTTTACTGGTATCCGCAAAGCTGTGCATAGTGTTTCAATAGCTGTGCCAGCCGGTTTCGACTGACTTAATGGCAAGAACACTGTCAGTGTTATTCAACACTAGTCAGAACTTGCGGTACTGTGCCGAGCGTTCAAACAGCGAGGTCAGGAGCTTGCGCAGCGGTGCATCAACCGTTTTTTTGCGGCGGGCAAATACGCGTTCGGCGGTTTCAATGGCTTTGGGCAGGCTGTATTCGGTTAAACCATCGGCACCGCCCCAACTGAAATCGGGAATGAATTTGGGCGGAAAACCACTGCCGAATACGTTTGCAAAAACGCCAACCACTGTGCCGGTGTTAAACATGGTATTGATTCCGCATTTGGCATGATCGCCCATGATGAGACCATGAAAAATGAGGCCGGTGTCTTCGTCACCGCCAATGGCGTAATTCCAGACGCTTACAGGGCCGTAGTTGTTTTTGAGGTTGGAAGTATTGGTATCAGCACCAAGGTTGCACCATTCGCCAATTACCGAATTGCCGAGATAACCGTCGTGCGATTTGTTTGAATTGGCAAAGAAAATGGTGTTGGTAATCTCACCGCCAACTTTGCAGCCGGGACCAATGGTGCTGTCGGCATACAACTTAGTACCCATTTTCACTTGTGCGCCTTCGCAAATGGCAATCGGGCCGCGAACTATTGAGCCTTCCATAATTTCGGCACCGGCAGCAATATACACCGGGCCTTCTTTGGTGTTAAACGTACAGGCTTCGGCCACCGCGCCCTGCTCAATATAAACCGGATGCTGCCCGATAACCGTGCAGGTTGAACTAAGCGGCACAAAATTATTGCCTGTAATAAGCTCAAAA
Source organism: Bacteroidota bacterium (assembly GCA_046335555.1). Lineage (GTDB taxonomy): Bacteria > Bacteroidota > Bacteroidia > Palsa-965 > Palsa-965. Next base: position 3,180 of record JBKDHA010000123.1, on the reverse strand, counting down.
TCGAGCTGCAGCGCCCGGCGGTTATGAGTAAACAGGTCGTGAATGCGGCGGATGACAATAGCTTCGCCGGTACTTTCCTGCAAATCGAAATTTATGCGGAGATGGTCGCTGTCGCCAAGCAGCAGCGGTGTCTGGTCGGTTCCGGCATTGCAGGCAATCAGCAACTCGCCTTTTATAAGTGCCTGTCCGGGCTGCAAAGCCAGCACTTCCTGCACCAGTAAGGCCGACGGAGCTACACGGCCGTTAATCCAAATCAAACCGGCATCCGGTTGCGGGTTAAACGGCCAGATTTCCTGCAATGCTTGCGCAGCAAGGGTAACAGAGCTGAATCCGGTGCGGCGTTCCCATTTTTCGCGCACAGTAAATATGCCGAACCGGAACTCGCACACCGGCCGTGTAGCCGCAAGCGGAAACAATGCGGTGCGGTAGTCGTCGTCAAAAAAAGCTAACTGAGTGACCATACAACAAAGTTGGGAAAAGAATCGGCGGAAATAAAAAATCCCCGCAGTAAATGCAGGGATTTTTCAATGACTGGTAAAAACCGGTTATTTTTTCTTCTCGTAACGGGTACGGAATTTATCGATACGACCTGCAGTGTCAACCAGCTTCATTTTGCCGGTGTAGAACGGATGCGAGGTGTTTGAAATCTCAAGTTTGATGAGGGGATACTCATTACCGTCTTCCCAGACGATAGTATCTTTGGTGTCCGCCGTTGAACGGGTCATAAAAGCCTGTTCGTTAGACATGTCTTTAAAGACAACGAGGCGGTAGTTTTCTGGATGGATTCCTTTTTTCATGATGCTTTGGAACAATTACCATATCACGTATGGGAATGCAAAAGTAGATAAAAATCACTATTCTGCAACTTCCGGCCAAAAATTTTATGTGTTTGATGGTTAATTCCGCTAAAACAATGGGTTTACGGCAATAATGCTCCGGCAATAGGCGTTAATCAGCCGCGAACCTGTATTTTTGACACCTATGCGATTTTTAAAATTTCTGCTTCCTCTGCTCCTGCTGATACCGTTTACCGAAAGCTGCCGCCGCGATGTGCTTGACGAAGATCCGGATGCCGGAGTTGTTTTTTCGAGTGATACAATTGTTTTTGATACGGTTTTTACAACTGTTGGCTCTGCCACACGCAATTTCAAAGTATATAATTTCAGCAGCAAAGCCGTGCGTATTTCATCGGTGCGTCTGGCTGGCGGAAGCGCTTCTCCGTTCAGAATTAATGTTGACGGGCTTCCGGTTGTAAGTACAGGCGATATTGTTTTGCGCGGCGGCGACAGTTTATACGTGTTTGTTGATGTTACCGTAAATCCGAACAACAGCAACTCACCGCTCATGGTCGAAGACTCGATTGTGTTTGAAACCAACGGCAATGTGCAGCGCGTTATTCTGAATGCCGTTGGGCAGGATGCCTATTTTCACTTTAATGATGTACTGGATTGCAACGAAATCTGGACAAACGACAAGCCACACGTTATTTATGGGTTTGCGATTATTCCAAGCTGCTGCAAACTCACCATACAAGCCGGTGCAAAAGTGCATCTGCACAAAAACTCAGTGCTTGCTGCCGATTCGTGTGCTACACTTGAAGTGCTGGGACAGCCCGGCGACAAAGTAGTTTTTCAGGGCGACCGGCTGGAGCAATCGTACAGCGAAGAGCCCGGACAATGGGGCTATATCTGGCTTTCGGCCAACAGCAAAAACAATATTATCGACTGGGCTATCATTAAAAACGGAACGGTTGGCGTGCTTTGCGACAGTGTAGGCGCATCAGCCAATCCTACAGTGCGGATAACCAATACGGAAATCAGAAATATGTCGCTGGCCGGCATTTTTGGCCGCACTACCTGGATGGAAGGCGATAATGTTTTAGTTTACAACTGCGCCGAAGTCTGCGTTGCTGTTGCTTATGGCGGCCGCAGTCAGTTCAGGCATTGTACGTTTGCCAATTACTGGAACGAATCTAACCGCACAACGCCGGCTGTGTCTGTATTTAACTGGTATGAGCCGGAAGAAAACGTATTTATTGCCCGCGATCAGACGCAGTGCGATTTTACCAACTGCATCATTGATGGAAGCATTGAAAATGAGCTTGGACTTGATTCGATTGTAACCGGCGGCACGCTGTTCAACTATAAATTCTCAAACTGTTTGATTCGCAAGAACATCAATACATCCAATTCCAGCCGGTTTGTGCAGAACGTTTACAATCTTTCACCGGCCTTTGTAAACCGCGATGAACGCGATTACTCGCTGGATGCGGGCTCGTCGGCACGGAATATTGGTGATGCGGTAACCGGAGCATTGGTTCCGCTGGATCTGAACAACCTGAGCCGAACAGCCGACGGACAACCCGATGCGGGGGCTTACGAACGACAATAAAGCCAGTTATCGGCCAAAACCGACCATTTATTATCCGGCACATTCTGATCGGTAAAACTATTGGCCGGATCTTGTCGTAATAAGAGATAATCAGTATCTTTCGGGAAATAACAGATCGCTATGAAACGTCTTCCTTTCTTCGCAGCCGCCGCAGGTCTTCTTTTACTCGCTTCCTGCAGTAAAGAAAATGGTGCAACAGGAACTTCTGAAGCAAGTTCTTACATGCGCACAACCTCTGAAGAGGGTGAAGATATCGGTGATCTGAACAAAACCGATTTCAGCTACCATCTCGAAAAAGATCCGCTTACACAAGAGTGGCTTTGTCCGGAACCTATGGACGATTGCAGCCGTGTATCGCTTTCAAGCGCTCGCATGGAAGAACTGAACGAGATGATTGAAAACAACACTGTTCAGAACTACTTTGCAACACGTACAACTGCTGTTCAGTTTCCGTGGCTCGATCACAGCCCCGAAATCAAAACCGGACTTGCACAAGGACGTTTCGCAATTATTCGTGAGCAAAACTCGGCCGGCGATGTGTTTTACATGGTTGTGAAACACGGAACCGTAGCAAATGGTGAGCATCCGCGTACAGAGCAGGTTGTTCATACCATGATGGTTCCGGGTGGCGTAAATTCAGTCAAGCACTAAGAAACTGTTTAAAAATTATCCTTCGACTTTGTTATGTCCCATTTTTCGTCATACTTCGTTGACTTTTTTGCCCAGATCATCTCCGATATGCGCTGCAAAAGTCGCCTCGTCTGACAAAAAATGGCCTCATAACAAAAT
>JBKDHA010000122.1:0-23452 GCA_046335555.1 Bacteroidota bacterium | reverse complement strand
TACAATATTCTATTTTATTTAAATCAGCTTGAATCTCCTCTAATTGATGCAATTCAGACAAAGGTGAAATATCTGTAATTTGATTTCTACCAATGTCTAAATAGGTTAGTTTTTTAAAATTTCGAATTGTGTTAATAGATGTAATTTTATTTTCACGAATATTCAATTTGGTAATATTTGTCAAGTTGCTAATTGCATTAATATCTGATATTAAATTGCATTCACAGTAAAGTTCGTTTACAGAGGATAAGTTTTCTAAAAATCTTAAATCAGTAAATTTATTATAGCTTATATCAATAGAGGAAATATTTTCAAAATATATCGATAAAGGAATTTCATCTACATTAAGATTTGAAAGATATAAACAATATATTTCAGGTAGCTTTACTATCTCTTCGGGTGTAATATTATTTGTAAAATCTTTTGTAAAATAACTTTTATAACAATTAAGTGGATTTTGCCCAATAGAAAATATTTTTTCCCGTTGAATTTTACTAAGTCGAAAGTTTGCAATAATATTAATTGCGTAAATCTCTTTCCACTGGTCAGATAGAGAATTCCATTTTTCTATGTCAAAACTCTTTTTCATATATTATTCGTGTTATAATAATTTCTGAGAAGTTGATTGAGTGCTGAACGTTGAGCAGCATCAGGCACTGCTGTAGACATATTCAATCTTGGACTATATCCACTCCAGGTTAATCGAGCTGTTTTAGGGGTATTTGCGAAATATAAGTCAATTTGTTGCTCTTTCATTTGTTGAACATTCGGAGGTGGTGGGGCCATTAAAGGATCAGGTGCGGGAAGATTATCTGCAATGGTGTATTCTTTTGGCCCGCTTTCATTGGGCTTTTGCATTGTCAGGGTTATCTTGGTTGGATAATGTTTTGTATTCCATGTAATTCCATTAGTAATATGTTCTGAGTCAGGATGCCCATAGTCGACTTGAACTCCATAGACAGGATAAACAAGGTCTAGTTTGAGATTGTCTGCGACCTGATTTTCTAATACTGATAATCTGCTATTTGCTGTTTGATTAGTTGGTGTCAAATTCCATCCTTCCCCAGGACCATGAAGTGCGGCACTAAGTAAGTGAACTTGCCGCCAGTTAATAATTCTTCGTGGTCTGTTTGTCCCGGAGACCATTTGTGTAGTACTTTTCTGTTTGTTAAACACTTGCTCAATAATTTCCCAACCTAATGGGCTTGAACCGCCAGTTGGTGATCCTGTAGTATTACCTGGGTTTTTTGTGAGAGGTTCTGCTTTAACAATATATGCCCGACCTTGATTTAGAATATGAGTTACGTTGGTTAGGGGGATTGAAGCGCCATCGACAGGTAAAGGTTGAATTAGTTGTTGCAGTTCGTTTAGTTTATTATCAATTTCAGTGTTAAAAACTGTACTGTTTTGAATATTCATTTGAAGCGCTAACCAGGATTCAATTTCTTTTGCCTTATTAATCGCATTTGTAAATAATTGACTATTTACTTTTTGAGGATCATTATCTGGTTTGGTTGCATTTTTTTGTTGAGCTGTTAGTAATCTTTCAGAAACAGGACCTGGATTATCGCTTGCAAGAATTAATCGTGCATTTTGTCTTTCACCTCTAAACGAAAGAGAGTGTTGTCGGTTATCTGCGGCCCTAAATTCTTTTTTCTTATTCCACCAGTTTAATACTCTCCCAGCTAAGTCTTTTCCTGATTGTATTAATCTTTGTACTTGCCGCTTAATCCAATCAACCCCCAAATCCAACTTCTGATCTACCCACCCACGTACCGCACCAATCGTGCGCTGTACATGCGCCCCCACATCGCCCAATCCGATAAACCGCGCAAGGAAATCCAACACAATCGGAATGGTTTGTGCAATTGAACCCTCAATAAAATTTGCCGCTCCTGAAATATCGCCCGTTGCCAAACGATGCACCGAATCAACCACCGAACGAACAAAAGCAAGTATCTGCTGAATTTTATCAATAAAGAATTTGATGGTAGTATAGGTCTTTATAATCGCCTGAATCACCGCGCCAACCGGACTGAGCAGCGAGAGCAGTTGAGTAATACCTGCGGTTACAATTCGCTCCTGAATGAATGATTTGATTCGGCCGAGAATCATATCGCGGAAGTTGCCGAAGAACTCGCTGATGCGGTCTTTCATGGCTTCCACAAAGCCTTTTTCGCGAATTTCCTGTACCAACTGGAAGCCGGTTTCGAGCATTCCGACAGTACGCTCACCCATGAGCCGAACTAATTTTCCGCGAATGTTGGAGTAGGTGAGTCCGAGAATCTGCAACACGAAAAACAAAATTCCTTTTGCATCCCATTGTGCGGGCATCTGAATACCGGCGCGTGCTACGGGACCTGTGAGCCAGCGGATAACGCCCTGCTGCAAGTGGGTTAGAATGCGGCTCATGAACTGACGCACACCTTGTCCGATGCCGCGGAGAAGATTGCCCAAGAAGCCTACTGGATTTTGAATGATGAGCGTAAACGATTGCTGCGCGCGTTTGATAATAGCCAGCACATCAGCTCCGCCGGCACCCATTACGGCTTCAAAAATGAATTCGAGAAGTTTGAGCAGTGCTGCGCCGCAGAAGCTCACGAGATCGGTAAGCAGGGGCGAGAAGATGCCTGCCAAACGACGGAAGGTATCAATAGGATGCAGAATATCGCTGGCCTGCAGTGTGTCCCAGGCGCGGGTAAATGTATCGCGGATGCGCGGCCAGGTGAGGTTGCGCGCTGTGGTTTCAGTAATGAACCACTGATAAGCGCGTTCGAGTGCGCGGCTTTCTACAAGCTGATTGAATTTTTCTTCGCCGCCGGGAATGAAGGCTGCAACGCCGCGTAAAATATTGGTAGCCGTGCGCGGAACACTTTCACCGGTAAGCGGGTTAGTACCGATAAGCGCGGTTATTAATGTCCAGCCGGGAATATCTTTGATCGTATTGTCGAGCGGTCGCAGCAGAGTTTCGCGAAGAAGGCGCACAACTTCTGCGAGTGCACTTCCTACAAAGTTGGCAATTCGTGAAAGTATGCTGCCGAAATGCCTCCTGAAGATAGCGATGTTTCCATCGATGCCGTGCCGGATGCCCATCTCTTCCCAGCACCGATCCCAGGTAGAGCGGATTTCGCCGAGCGATGGCAAACGGGCAAGCTGTGCATCGAGCCATTGCTGTGCCCGGCCGAGTAAACCGGAAGCGCGCAGCAAATTGAAAATGGCCGGGCCAACAATTGGAACCAAATCGAGAAGCGCATTAAACCAATTGATGGGCGAACGCGCAACGCTTGCACCGATAATCGGATTGTAGCCGAAAATTACAGTGATGAGTGTCCACGGCGGCACAATTACACGCACCGTATCGTTTACACTATCCCAAATGCCGCGCTGCACGCTGAGCGGTGCGTGTGAAACTCCGGAGGGTAATCTTTGTGCAACAGGTTCAGCTTTCTGCACCTCCGGCATTTTCTGCACTTCAGGGGCTGATTTTTGTAATTCGGGTGCTGATTTCTGTTGCACCTGTGCAGAAGCTTCGGCGGCTTCGCTGTTGCTTTCGGGTGCGTAGCCTTGCTGTATAACGTGTGTAAGCTCGTGTGCCAGCAGTCGCTTGCCTTCGGTTGATTCGGGATCGTATTTTCCGGTGTTGAAGAAAATGTTTGAACCGTAGGCAAAAGCATGAGCGCCGAGTTCATTGCACAGCCGCACAGCTTGTGAATCGGTATGAATGCGGACGGCGGCAAAGCTCACACCGAAGCGCTGTTCCATCCAGTTGCGAACACCGGGTTCCATTGGCCGGCCGCCGCTTATACTTTTCAGTTGCTCTTCGATATGCGGCGGAACTTCGTCTTGCGGCGCATCAACCGGAACAGCATTTTCGTTTTGTACTTTTTCTTCTTTGCGGTAAACTTTATGTTGTTCCTGCGAAAGTGCCGACTGCATTCCCGAAGAAACGGGTAACGTACCGGGCGCACGGCGCTCTTCTGAAGGTTTTTCTTTTTGAGTGGTGTCTATTGTTTTTTGCTGAATCGAAACCGCTGCCTGCATGTTCGACTGAACAGGCAGTGCAGGCTTTATATCGCGTTCCATCTCGCGCTGGTCGCGCATTTTGGTAGCAACTAATTTTGGTTGTGCTTTATCGGCCGAGGCTTTTTGCACTTCCTGTTGCTTTTGTATTTTCTCGTCGCCCTTTTTCTTTAACTCTTCTTTTGGCTGAACAGCCTTTGCACTAACTACGGGAGCAATTTTAGCTTGTACTTTTTCAGCAGCAGCCTTTTGTACTTCCTGTTGTTTCTGAACTTTCTCATCAGATTTTTTACTAAGCTGTTCGTCTTTCTTCTTCAGTTCTTCTTTGGGCTGAACAGTCTTTGCACTAACTACCGGGGCAATTTTAGACTGTACTTTTTCAGCAGCAGATTTTTGTACTTCCTGCTGTTTCTGAACTTTTTCTTCTGATTTTTTACTGAGCTGTTCGTCTTTTTTCTTCAGTTCTTCTTTAGGTTGAACAGCTTTGGCCGCAATTATTTTAGGTTGAGCTTTATCAACAGCAACCTTTTGAAGTTCTTGTTTTTTCTGAACTTTTTCATCCGCTTTCTTTTTCAGCGGCTCGTCTTTTTTCTTTAACTCTTGTTTCTGAAGTTCTTCTTTCTTTTTGAGTTCGTCTTTTTTCTTTAACTCTTGTTTCTGAAGTTCTTCTTTCTTCTTGAGTTCATCTTTTTTCTTTAACTCTTGTTTTTGAAGTTCTTCTTTCTTCTTGAGTTCGTCTTTTTTATTGATTTCCTGCTTTTTGAGTTCCTCTTTGCGCTGCGGTTTTTCGGCAGTTCTTGGCTGAACGCGCAGGTGCTGGCGTTGCAGTTGTTGCTGACTCATGCTCAGCACCTGTTCGGCCATTGCATCAGCTTGTTGTTCGTGAGCATCGCCCACAACACCCATTTTTATTTTGGTTTGAACAACGGGTTGAGCGTTTTGAGCGCGCTGAACAATTGCCGAGAGATTATCTTTTTTTGCAACTGTTGGTGTATGTGATGTAGTTTGATGAGCAGCAGCCTGCCGGGACGGCTGAACACTTTCAGCTGCCTTCCCGATTGTTTTGGCTTTGGTTGTGCTGCTCATTGCGGCAGTTGATTAAATAGATTTACCTTCTTTTCTGAATTCGCGGCGGATGCCTTCTTCAAGATCTGCCAACAGAACAATATTTGATTTGCGCCGCAGCACAGCCATTGCGCAATAGCGAATTACGTTGGTAATTGCACCGCCCGCAATTTCATATCTGTCGGCAATGGCACGGAGATTAATTTCTTCACTAAGCTCCATTGCTTTTGGAAATGCTTTTTCCCAAAGCCGCAAACGTTCAGACGGGCGCGGCATCGGGAAATGCACCACGGTTTGGAAGCGGCGAGTAAACGCATCATCCATATTGCTTTTGAAGTTGGATGCAAGAATAATTACACCGTTAAAATCTTCGATGCGCTGAAGCAGATAGCTAACTTCCTGATTCGCGTAGCGGTCATGCGCATCTTCAACCTTTGTGCGTTTACCGAAAATCGAATCCGCTTCATCAAAGAACAGCAGCCAATTTTTATTTTCGGCTTGTTCAAAAACACGCGAGAGATTTTTTTCTGTTTCGCCAATGTATTTTGAAACAATCATCGAAAGATCGACACGGTAAACATCCCGTTTGGTAAGGCTTCCGAGCAGGTTGGCTGTTAATGTTTTTCCGGTTCCCGGAGGACCGTAGAAAAGTGCGCGGTAACCGGGCTTGAGTTGTTTATTCAGTCCCCAGATATTCATAATTGTATTCTCGTGATCGATCCAGGTTTTGATTTCGTCAACTTGTTCCATCGTGTGACCATCAAGCACGAGATCATCCCAACTCATAGGTGTTGAAAGACGTTTTGCCGGAAACTCGCGGTCGAATGTTGGGCGGCGTGCGTGACCAAGCGTAACGAAGTCAACAATCTCCCGCGTCACGCTCAGTAATCCGCTCATCGGAGGTTCGCCCGGAGATGAAGGGTCGAGCTTGAGAATGCTATGCTGAGCGAAAAAGTGTTCGCCGTCGAACAAATACTGAAATGCAAACCGGCGTTCAAGATCTTCTCCGGCAAGCAGAAACAATGCGGTTTCACCGGTCGGCAAAAGTCCGCTGTGACTTTGCGGCCGCAATCCTCCGAACTCCGTAAAACCACGATCAACATTCCCGTTTTTAACAAAAAACACATCCAGAAGTTGTGGTCTGATGTGCGGAACTAGTGAGAGTAACAGAATCAGCCGTTCTTCTGTTGTCATCTGGTAATGCTTGAGCAAGCCGGCATACATCGACTCCTGATGCACAGGATCAGGAGGTGTAATTTCGCTGATGTCTGTATAAGCGCATTCCTGCCCGAAGTGCATTCGCAGTCGCGCATCCAGCACTTCTGAAAACCACGCCAGCTCACGTTCAAGAGTGCGTGCATTCATCGTAATCGGGTCGATGCTTACCATTCGGTCTGTATCAAGTGCTGTGTCCATGGGAGTCGTATAACAGAAATGCTCCAGGGGAGCGAATCCATAAGTATATCAAGTGATGTGCGTTGTATGCGTACCAACCACGAATTATCTTTTCGTTCAATAATTCCGGTGCGCTGCATAAAATTTTGTCGGATGGCATCACCGAAAGGCGAACGCAAACTGCTCCACTGTTCGGCCATTGCATCAAGCAAATCATCAGCTTCCTGTTTTTCCTTTTTCGTTAAACGGATGCTTTTCGGAATTGATTTATTGAACGGAAGTCCGCACAACAGTTTATGCAGCGGAAGCGCATATTCGGGTGCTTTTGTTTTTCCGGTGCAGATGTAATGCAGCAGAAAAACAGCGCGGTAAGCTGCTTCTTTGTTTTTAAAAATGTTTTCTTCGTTCAGATAACCGGCTTCGTTGAAAAGTGAAGGGAGATAAGGCCCAAGTAAAACAAGTCCGCCCCAGCGTGTAAGCCGGTGACGTTTTCCGGTAGCCGAATCTTCATCGTATTCATCTTCGTCACGATCATCAGAGAAGATTTCAATCAATTGTTCAACTTCGGTTTTTTCTGCTATTTCAATTAACTCAATTTCCTGAAGCGTGTTTTTGTTTGATGTGCTAATTATGGTTTCAGGTTCAGGTTGTTTTTGATGTGCTGGTATTTCTGTTTCTTCCTGAACCGCTTGCTTTATGTTTTTGAGTTTAATTTTATGCTTTTCTGTTTTTGAAACAGTTTTAGTTTTTTTGCGCGCCGGTTTAATTTCATCAACAGCATTTTCGCTTTCGCTTAGTAGTTCTTCATCGTCTAGTTGAATAACAACAAATGCCAGATCAGTATCAGCATCGGCAATGAGTTGTTGTACTTCTTTGCGTTTCAGCGGTGCTGTTTCGGTTAAAAGTTTGCGAATCACACTACTTTCGGATGCTGCGGAAGCTGTAATAAAAGGCAGTTGAGCAATCAGCAATTCGGCTTCAGCTTGTGTAATTGAAATGCGTTCATTCGTTGCAATCAGTTCAATCAGTTTTGTCAGCGGAGAAACGGATAAACTATGTGTTTTCGTTTGCAGCCGCGCCAGCAGGATCTGCACAATGCTTTCCGGAATCGGAGCATTGATGCGTTGTGCTGTTTGCTGCTGAATGAGTGCGGCTTCGGCAAGTTTCAATACTGCATCCGGCTCTGTGTTGTAAGCAGTTGCAGCAGCAAACAGCAGCCATCCTGCAGGCTCGGCTTTAGCAGGGAGTTGCGGGAAATGTGCAGCAGGTAAATTCACGATTCGTGCTGCCGCAGCGGCTGCAATAAGTGTAAGCGGTGCAGGAGTACCGGATGATGCAGCAACAATTTCATCTGAAATTCCTGTAAGTTGTTTGATGAAGCGCAGCACTTCTTCAAGTTGCGCCTGAGCAGTTAAGTTGTGCAGTCGTGACGGCCACAGTTTTTCTGCAATGCGTTTCACGAGCGGGGCGGGGAGCTGGTGTACAATGCGTTCGGCTGCTGCACGTTGTTTAAGCACAACCATCATCAGTTGTACGAAATGCTCCGGCTCTTCTTCTAAAAACTGTTGTGTAAGTGCTGCAATATCGGGCTGATTGGTTTCGTCGGGTATCCACCACGGTAAATTTCCGGTGGTGAAAAACACTTCAAGCAGTGAAGGAACAGAAGCCGCGGCGGTTTGCAGAACGGCTTCCATTTCAAGTTCACCGCCCTGAATAATAACAGCTTCTTCTGTGCCTGAAAGCAAACTTCCGGGGCGCATTACTGCGCGGCTTCGTGCCTCCAGCAGTTTTTCAGTGAGCACTGTTTTAAGTTGTGCTGCAAGTTGCTCGCGCAGTCTGAGCGGGCTGATAACACCGAGATTGAGTTCAAGCCGGTTGATGCGTAAAATTTCGCCCGGCCCGCTTATTTCGCTGAACAACTGATCGATCAGCGGCAGCAGTTCTTCATCATACACCGCACGAATTTCCTGCTGCAGACTATATGCTCCGTCTCTGACGGGCAACTGCAGATCGAAAATCTGTTTGCGGATGATATGATTTATATTCACAGTTATTGAAGCATTAGCAAATGTTGTTTATCAGAAGTTGCATAATGCGGTTGAATATCTTCAAGCGCTCTTACATAGTTTGGGTATTGATGTTTCACCCGCTGCCAAACCCTCTCAGCAACAATTTTTTCGCGTTTTACATGGCCTAAAGTATGTGTAAAGCGAAACCCTTTTCGTTCATAAGGAAGCAGTACAAATCCAATATCTCGGTCTAGCTCCAAACCTCTTTGTTTTGCCAAACAGCTAGGAAACCATTGTTCAAAAACGAGGTTGTGATTGGCACTGGTGAGAATCTCGTGGTTTTCCCACATCCAGGCATTTCTCGGATGCTCTACGTATAGCTCAGCAGCTTCCCACCATTCCTGAACAAATTCAATATCATTGGCCATAACAACACCGCAGTTAAATGCATAAGGCACGTAATTATGCGCTACCCGGGTTGAGTGTTCATTGCTAGAATAAAATCTGCCGATTCCTTGCCGGTAATGGTTGTACATGGTATCACGTACTTCGATATTCTGAAAAGCAAGTGCTTTGCTCTTTATATCAGAAGGAAGACCATCCCACAAATACACATCATTATCTAAATGAACAAAAGGTCGATCCTGAACACTATAAGCAACCATTTTAGGATATGCCCAATGCTGAACAGGAATATGTTTGTAGTTGTTCAGTGCCAGGTTTACGCTAGTGAATGGCAGTTTCAGGTGGTCACAAAGTAATTCTTTGCCGCTATCGTCGGTTACCAGTTCAATTTCTTTATAGTACAATCTGGCGGTTTCAACGGCAAGGCAGGTAGATACAGCCATGTCAAAATTTGACAAGTATCCGCAGTGCATAAGCCCCATATCCATTGGCTGTTTCCAAAGTGTAAAAACTGCTTTCATAAACTAAATTAATCTGAATAGTAAGGTTTATAGTTAGTCACACATTAACTGATTGATGTTCGGTTGCGCAGTGTAATTAATGCATCAACATACTGCGGGTAGTCAGTTTCTATATGTTTCCAAATTCCTTCAGTTACATTTTTTTCTCTGCGCGTTTCACCATGTGTATGTGTGTATCGGTAGTCTCCCACATTGTATTCTTTGAGGTAGAAACCAACATTATTTGATGCAATAAGTCCTGCGCGTGATGCAATACAAGCCGGAAACCAGTAGTCGAAAATCATGTTGTGATGTCTGCCTGCTGATAATTCTTCCTGCCAGAAAGCCGCGTTTTCTGAATTGTTTACGTAATCTATTGCAGCCTCAGCCCAATAGCCGGAGAGCTCAAGATTATTAATCAACGAAAGACTTGTGTTGAATGCCGTACCTATTTCAAACCCATCAATACTTTTGGGTTTTGCCGGAACATTCATAAAGTTGTTTTTGATAATGCTATGATAATACAGGTCAAACAGGTCTGATGGCTCAGGATTTTGAAAGACCATATCCATTTTTTTAAGCTCTTCGGGAATATCTTTCCAAAGAATGATATTGCCTTCGAGATATATAAATGGTTTTTCTTGAATCTTCATAGCAATAATTTTGGGCATTGCCCAGTGCATGGGAGAGAGATTCACCAGATCATTGAGTTCTGTAGTTACAGTATCAAAAGGTATTTTCAGCAAACTCACCAATAAATTTTTGCCAGAATCATCAGTAACAAGATGAATCTCCGGATAGAACTGGCGCGCCTTTTCGATGGCCAAAACATACGAACAGGCCATATCGAAAATTGAATTATATCCGTATCGGATTAATCCATAATCAACTGGTCTTTTCCATAGTGAAAATACCGCTTTCATACACTGCGCTTATTTGGTTGGAAATCTTTCAACGCGAGGAATAAATACCTTTTTGGTATCGAAACATCCTGCACTGCTTGTAGCACGAAGTTCTACATAGCATCCCAATTCAAATATCGAACTTGGAAGTGTCCACGATACGCCTGATTTAGATGTAGATGTTTCGTCGTAAATCAGATTTTTACCACCATTGTCATAAAGTCTCCATTCAAATTTAATTGCATCGGCAGAACTCTTGTTATCAAGAGTAAGTATTGTATTTGATGGCGGAGGCGCTATAATTCTGTTGTTGGGTTGCGTAAATGAAGTAGTGCTTGTAGTTCGCGACTTGAGATCATCTGGTATCAATAGCTCTTCCAACGAAAGTCTGGACATATCTTTTGTAATCGTTCTTGATTTGAATGCATCAAATTCGCCTTCAATCGTTCTTTGCGGATCAGCCGGTAACGAGAGGAAATAATCAAAGTCGGCAATTACTACAGTTACTTTAAATGTTGCTGTTTGTGTTGTCGGAGCTCCGTCGCGCACAAGACGAGTTGTAATGGTCTGGGTGCTGGTAAATTTACTCGGATCGATATAGTAATTAAATCCAACACCTGTAGGTTTGGGTTGCTTAATTATCCATGAATAGGATTGTTCATTCTCAATAGTAAAAATTGAGTTTGTAAAAGACCCGGGTGTAATGTTGATGGGAATATAATCCACAGACTGGTTATAGCTTACACCGCCGCAGAAATTAGCTGCAACGCTTATTGAGGGTTGATTGAGGATTTCTACCTCTGCATCAATTACGTTGATATATACCGTGGCCGAATCGCGGAGTTCGTTCACTGTATTGTAAATGGTGTAGGTGAACTTGTCGTTGCCTATATAGTTGTTTGCCGGGGTATAGGTGAAAAAATCCTTGTTGGCTGAAAGTACTATTCTTCCGTTTTTATTTGAAAGCACCTGAAACATACCGGGATCAATAGATACCTTATCGCCAAAAAGCGGATCGTCATTCATAAATGCATGAATGTTTACCGGCGTATTTTTGGTTGTGGTGATGTAGTCAGATTTTGCGAAAGGCGGAATCATAAGCGCTTTCATTTCTTCTTCTGTTATGCACATCGGATTGCAGTCGTCATCAAATGTGCAGCATCCCGGGAGGAAAAAGTCGGCAATAACTTTGTCGTTTCCTTCCACTATTGAAATGGGATCCTCTTTTATATCTTCTTTTTGAACTTTTGCCATTTTGTGTAAGCTTTATTGATTAAACAATCAGATGAAATTAATGCCCAATCCGGGATAAGGATCAGAATAAGGATCGATATCCGGATCATCATCAGGTGGTGTAACTCCGTCTGTTTTTTCGGATTCATAAACCAGCACAAATGTGCCGCCCTGGAATGTTCCGCTCAGGTGTTCCATACCCGGGCGGGCTGCCGAGAATGATTCGAAAGTGAAGAATTTTGAACGACGCAGTTCACGAAGTTTATATCTGTAATATATCCGGTAAAAGCGATTGAAGAACAATGTATCGAACATCATGTAGGTGAGTTTTCCGATTACATTAGAAATCATATTCTTTGCAGATGATTTCTGAACATCCGACCAATTTTCTTTTTTATCGGGTAGATCAATTATGTTTTTAATGCCATCTATTGAGAAAATTAACTCAATGATTTCATCAATGAAAATACGATATTGATTTCTGAAGGCAACGTAGTTGAAATCAAACAAACAAATAGGCAGCAATTTGGCGAGACTTGTTTCGCGGAGTATAACCTCATTTACGAAATTGTTGAAGTCTTGCGGGTTATCGACAAGAATGCCCGCTTCTTTCATAAACAATTGCATATAGCCGATTACTTGGTTGAGAAAGCCAAGCAGACGTTGGCGTTCGAGGAAGTATTCTTCCTGCAGATCTTCAAAACCGCAAAGTTTCTCGGGAGTTGGGAAAGGATATTGTGAATTGAGTTTTAGTGAAATAACATTAAAGCCAAGGTTGTGTTGCACCTTCAGTGCTTCCAATTTGTCTTTCACTTCTTTGTAAGGCAAGCCGCTAAATCCTTCGATACGCAAAAATGGATTCTGTTGCATTGACCAATAGTTGGCCGAGTCGTACCAAGAAGTGGAGGCTGTTGCCGGATTATGAGAATTGTAATAAGAGAGATGATCGCTCCATAGACCTAGCCCCGAACGTGCAGGATACCAAAGTTTGGCTATGCGGTTGTCGTTATCGTTTGGGTTGTAGTAATAGGGAATGGCGCGCATTGCAAGGTTTTGCGGCGACCATCCACCGGGAGTAATTTTGATTTCTTCCACCGATTTAGCCACCGGCAATTTTCTGAAATCAGTAATCAAACGCAGCATACGGTTAAACAATGTGCGAGCATTGCGCTGAATACCACTGTCGGGATTTTTAACGGATACAAAGTAGTTGCGGTAACCATCGGCACCGCTTACCGGCGGGCTCAACAAGCCGAGGCTGATGTGCCGTGGATAATTGCCGGGTAAATAACCGCAACTGCTGGAGAATGCACCGGCAGTAACTGCAAAATCATTGTAGGCCATTGTAATGTGATGCAGTGCATCAACTACCTGTTGCTTGTAAATCACACCGCTGTCGATGGTTCCCAGTGCAGAGATTGCATCGTTAAGCAGCGAAACATCAAGGCCAAATACGCCACCGAAACGCTGAAATGCTTTCTTGATACGATCATCCAGCAAGGATTTTTGTGGTGCAATGACTAAATTCTGGTAACCCGTATAAAGTTCACTGATGCTGCTCGCATTTTGAAGCACTGCCGAAGGTAAACGACGCATGTTCAGCAAATCAAGCGCAATTGGGGCCGACGGAAAATCATCAGATGAAAATGGCGATACCGGAAGCTCTGATTTTTTCACCAGCAGAAACCGCTGACGTGCTTTTCGGAGTTTACCTTTATTATCGCAGTTGCTTGTGCTGCACGAACGAAGATCTTCGTCGTTGATTTCGTAGAAAATTACAACCGCCCAATCCGATGCACTTTCTGTTGCAAATAAATCGGTAATAGTTTGTCCTTCGGCATTTACATTATGCAACTCCCAAACATTGGTTCGGAACTGATCTGTTGCTTTTGGTGTGCTGAATTTCACAGGATCGCTGTCGAGCGCATCCTGCGGAAGAACTTTACCAAACTGATAGTCGGGATCAGAAGGATCTTTCCATCGTTTAATGCGACGGAAACGCTGCATGTTTTCTGTTCCCAGCAGATAGCCTTCGGTTGTAATTCCGTAGCCTGATTGAATTTCAATATAATCAGTTGACGGAGGATTCCAGCTGATACGCAGACCGCAAAAAATTCCGGTGCCGGTGAGCCGTACTCTTGTCAAACGGTTTTGAAGATCGAGATATGTCCGCAGCCGGTTCAGGTTGGTGCTGGTAAGCACCTGGTTGGGTTCAAAAATCGGCAGTTCGGTTGTGGTCGGAATTTCCATATCGGAAGGTATTGAGGTGTATCAGTTTTTTTATTGGTTACCAAGTGTAGTTTGGTCAAGAATCATCTGTGGCTCGTCGGCACTTATGTCGTCGCAACTGTGCAGAATAGCCGTCGGATAAACATTGTAGAGCTTACTCATCTCATCAATCAGTTTATTCGTTTTGTCGGCCTCCGGATACAAATTCTGGTTGAGCGATTCGAGCCAGGGTTTGTAGGCTGTTTCAAAATCACGCATCTGTTGCAAGCCCACCCAGCAAATTTTCACATAAATATGTGCCGGTGTTTCTTGGCGTATGGTTCGCTCGATGTATTGTCTGAAGTACGAACTTCTGAAACGGGTAGGCCAGGCGGGAAGGATAAACGACATGCGGAATGAATACGGATCATCCGGAATTTCGCAGGTTGCAGGAATGTAATCGTTCCACCAGGTTTCTTTAAAAGCAAACCAGTTGCTCAATGCTTCAAGCTCTTCTTTTATGGTTGCTTCAGAAGAAAATGTGCTGAAGTTTTTGAGGATAAATGTTGGTGCTGTTTTAACCTTTTTATCTGTCGATGTGATCTGAAAATTGAGTAATTCAAAACTGTATGATGATGGATTTTCGGCATCATCAGGAATGATTTTGAAATTGGAGGCCGCCATACCTCTGTTTCTGATGTTTGCCAGAAGTTCTTTGCAAGCTGCGGCTTCATAAGTAACAGCACTTTCGGCAAATACATTATAGATATAATTTTCTTTGCCTTTTTCCAGTTCGTTTGCTTTTTCTTCTGCCGGTATTTTTTCGTATTTCAGAATACGTATTGTATAAGCGTAGTTAACCGGCACCAGCGGATCAACGGCTGCCTTTGATGATTTCTTTTTTGAAGTTGTTTTAGCTGCTGTTTTCTTTACGATACTCTCATTGCGGATAAATTGGAACACATAAGCAGGTTTGAGCTCAAGTTTTTCTTTTATGGCTTTAGACTGACAAGCCGTGAGAACTTTTTCAAAAGGAATACCGTTGTTGTTGAACTGAATGCGCGGCCGGAGCAAGATATGTTCCAGCAAATGAAAATCTTCAATATCACATTTATCTCGGAACAGGAACAGCAGACGACTGAAAGCTTTGTTACGTTCTTCTGCAGTTGCAAATACAGGCCCGCTGGCCATTGGTATTTCTGTATCACATTCGTTGAAGAGGCCATACGAATATTTATTCGCCGTATCATCATCAAACATCCTGTAATTGTCTTCATCATCGCCCGAATGGAGCAGGTAGAGCAAATGACTTTCGGCACATTCTGCGCTGTCTTCTTTTATTGTATTGAGAAAAACAAACTGCGGTCCTCCTTCTTCTCTGGGGGCTTTCATTTCAACCCACCAGCGTTTTGAAGAGCCGGAGCCTGAAGTCTTAATGGTAAACATATCCGTAGCAATAGAGCGGCGGCGGATATTATCAATAATGATGTCTTCGTTGAGCATGGCAATTGCTTCAACACTTGCGGCATCACGTTCGGAAGCCGTATCGAAAAACTGATAGGCAAGTTCTCGGCCGGCGCTTCCGGTATCTAATAAACGAAGTGCAAAGCCGGTATAATCATCCGTTTCAAAATTTGAAGCAAGCATTCCGCTTTCACGAATTTCGTGATAACGTTTTTCGGCCAGTTCGTATGTGGTGAAATTGGAAGTGGTCAGCAGAACAGTACCGTTGTTATTCACCAACTGCACTTTCCATTTATTGGTTCCGGTGCTGATTACGCGCAGATAACTGTCGTTTTCATCTTCAACCGGAACACCCGCCATGCCCAGCATTCGGGCAATACGCACTTTCAGTCCTGAAATATTTGTGGTGTCCCAAACATCAGGTAACTCGGCCGGAGCAGGCAGTGGAAGTCCTGAAGGTTTACGTTTTTTATAATTAAATGCTCTTCCGCGATCACGACTGAGCAGGATGTAATCGCGCAGAAAAGCTTCTTTGTCGGCAATCAGTCGCAGGCTGCCGCTTTCATTTCCAAGTTGATGAAAAAGGATGAGGCTGTATTCGCTCATCGACTCGCAGAAGCGCGAGAGCAAATGATCGAGGAAGCGGTTGCGGCGGTCGGCAAATGTTTTTTCATCTTCCGCCAGCTTGTCGAGTTCTTCTTTGTAGTCGCCAAAGTTGATCAACTTCCGGAGATCAGAAATTCCGTTTACAGCATCATCAAGTGTATCCGGTGCTCCCTCA
This sequence comes from Bacteroidota bacterium, assembly GCA_046335555.1. Taxonomy (GTDB): domain Bacteria; phylum Bacteroidota; class Bacteroidia; order Palsa-965; family Palsa-965. The sequence goes on along the minus strand of JBKDHA010000122.1, from coordinate 7,470 downwards.
ACCGGATAGTTTTTGAGAAGTTGTGTGTAGTAACTGCGGCCGGTAACGGTAAGTGTACGGCGGTCAACTGTTTCGCGCGATGAGAACAGGCGGTTGGTATTGGCTAACTGAGCCAGATAGTTCGTCAGCAACTGCTCAAAAAACAAGAGATAAGCTTTCAGCTGCTTTGCCTGTGCCTTTCGCATCGGATCAGCCGATTCGGGAAGCCCCGTTTGTCCGATACCGTAAACCATCGGGAAGTCATTCTGAACCGGGAAGTAATCATCCAGTTCGCGCCATGTTCCTGTGGGCACATCAATATCCATTTTCTGACCGGTTTTGCGGAACCGGCCGCTGCTTTGCTGAAGTCTGTTCAGCTCAATAAGCACTTCGTCTTGCTTAGCCATAAACGGAAGCAAGCCTTTGTAGAAAATGAGTTTTGATTTAACGCGCGAGAATTGTGCTGCATGTCCTGCAATGAGTTTCATCACCCAGGGTTCTGCAGGTTCCTGCAAAATACCGTCTTCGTAACGCAGCAATTTGAAGCTGCGCACTGCAACCACATCTTCGATGTCCATTATCGAATTGATGAGGTCAGATGTATGCAGTTCTTCGCGAAGGTTGGCGTTCTCAACTTCTTCTGTATCGAGAAAGCCGTATTTAAGAAGCGGACCTTCAAAAATTTCATCAATGGTATAGCCCTTGTCGAGCATTTCTTCCATTGTGTAGAAATTGAGTGAAGGCGAGCAATAGTTAATGGCAATCTGATAAATTTTTGCCATTACCAGATTGATGTCCGCATTCTGCCGAACTTCTACATCAGCGCAGATTGCAATTTCACTCACATTTACTTCACTGATGCCGAGCAAATCTTCGCAAAGATTGCGATGTTGCATAACAGTGTTGTAAACTTCCTGACGGATCAGTTCTTTGGCATTTGCACGAATCGTTTTTTCATCGGCACTCAGTTCGCTTTCCTCTTTTCCGTCGCCAGGAGTTTCATATTGCAGCAGAATATTGAATAATCCGTTCAGCGCAAGCAGACGAGTTGCATAAGCCGGATTGGTTGTAAGCTCGCAATTTTCATTATCAATGAATACGGGTGCTTCGCAAGATTTAGCGGTTGATATCCAGGCGTTTTTTACACCTTTTACATCAATAATAATTTTACGGAGATCGTTTTCTGTTGTAGGATTTACCGGTAAAACTTCTGCTGCGGTGTAAAAGTCTTTATCAATTGAAATATCACCGGGACGGCGGGCAAGTAAATCTTCTATCGGAAATGAAGTGCGGTAGCCGAGGTCAGTAATGGCATAGCACAAAAGTTCCATGATCGTAATGCCCGGATCGTGGATATTGTAATCGGTCCAGATTTTGCTTGACAGACGTTCGATGAATTTCAGTCCTTCATCGCGGAGCAGGGAGTAATTTTCACTCGTATCGAGCTCCGGTGTTTTCGGTATGGTGAGCTGACGGTCGTTCATAATCAATACGAGATTTCGTGTTGTGTGGCAGAAACCAGAATCGAATAGACTTCTGATGCACTTACTTCTTCGAGTGGTTGTCCTTCATTTCCATCTTCATCTAATTTGAATAACGTGAAGTCAGTTATGTAGTCAACGTATTCACGTTCTTCAATAAAATTGAGAATGAAAGAAGCATGAAGTTTTCCTCCGAAGCGTATATCTGATCCTTCGTCATACGCCCAGGGAGAAAGAAATTTCTTGATGTCTTCATTAAGTTGCGCACTGTAGTAGCCTTTATCGCTGCTCCATTGTTTTCCGAAATAAACTCTGAACTTGACTTTTATTTCTTCGTATTTCGGATTAATCACTTTTATCTCAGCAAATCTTGAGCTTCGCTTTTTGAGCATCGTTTCTATTTCGGTGCGCATAGCGTTGCTGGTAGTTGGTTGCAGCGGATTTACAAGATTCTGATTTCGGAGATTCGATACCACAATTACAGTTACTCCGCCTCCGGCCATCTGATTATAGCAGGGTTTGCTGTCTATTGAACGATAGCGCATGTGATTAATGCACTTCACTTTGTAGATCGACGGATGATTTTCGAGTACTAAGCGTTCGTAATCCCACATCGTGATTGCACGTCCTTTATGGCGCAGGCGTTCACTTACGCGGCGGTAATATTCGTTTCCGGCTTCACTGAGTTTACCGCCGAATGATGAGTAAGGCTGCTTAACAGATTTAACGGCCGAAATACTGTTTTCAAGTTTTGAAATTGTTTCAGCAGAAAGCGATGTACGCAGGTGATTCGGATCGTTACCGTTATCGCGGAAGCTGGCTTTAATAGCTTGTGTATGAATATTCAGCACATTGCTCAGCGCACTTGTGCTGCCAGGTGTGGTAAGCACACTGTCATCAATAGCTTCGCTTTCTTTGAGTACGGTGGCCGCACGCAGCCAGTATAGCCCGGAAGTAAGAATTGAATTATTGCTGCTGATGTCTTCGGGTATACCGAGCTCAATAATGCCGCTGTTCAAAAATCCATTGGTGGTATCGGAAATCAGTTGCGACTGGTCAAGTTCTACCCAGTTGTTGTTGCGCAAATATGACCATATCACTTCCGGCTGGTTTTGATTGGGATCGGCACTGTCGTCCACAGTTTGAATAAGCATCGAAACACTTTCAGGTGCTTTCAGTCCTGAAAGACCAATGTGCAGCAAGCCTTCCAAACGACGTTCAATCTGCAGCGGGGAATCAGCAATATCCTGCATGATTGTGTACTGCGGAAGCAGGACTATACCGCTTGCCTCGCCAATCAATTCATTTACAGTTGAAGCTGATGAAACCAGCGTTTGTTTGGATAAACTTTCTGCACCGGTATCGAAATTCTCTACCGGTTCTTCACCAAAAGGATGGATGCGGAAGAACTGGTCGTACTCGTGTGAAAGTTTGCGGTCTGATGTGTAACTGACCGATATTGATTTAAACAGTGGTGTATAGGGTTGATTAATTACCGGCGGAATTTTCTTAGCCGCAGCCTTCATCAGTGCCGAGGCATAGCGGTTGTGCCGGAAATCCTGCCCAATCAGGGTAAAGCGAATAAATCCGCGCTGAACGGTGGTGTTGTACTCTTTGAGCGTGGCATACTCATCTTCCTTAGGCGGAAGCTGATCAAAGATGTAGGGTTTGTGTGTTGATGCCTGAAAAATAAACGTTTGCGGATTAGTTGCGATGGGCTGAAACAGTGTGACTTCGCCATTGGTGTACGTATAAGCATTACCAGTGGAAGTGCCGCTTACAGGGTTCACAGAAATGGGTTTCCAGCTTCTTCCTGAAAGATATTCAACCTTTGCTTTGAATGAGGTGTCGTTATTGCCAATTGTATTGGTGCCTCCAAGGGCATCAAAATAAGTTTTGTAGTGCTGCTTAAAATCTTCGTTAAGCGTTGATGCTGGCTCCGGCACATCATGCCAGTCGAGCTTAACAGTCAATCTGTTGAGCGGCTTATAAAGAATTTCGTCGCTGCCAATGTAGAATGCGGCTCCTTTTGGAGCGAGTACACCAAAAGGCTGGAATGGTTTTGCGGGATCGCCCACAAAGGCATCATTCTGAATAATTACACTTTGATAATCGCTTACTTCGGTCTCTACTTTTATTGCCGTAAAAGCGGCTTTCTGAATTTTATGCCAGATATTTCCCTTCTCTTCGGTGTTAAGCATTGTAATCCGAAGCACGGGCCAAGTGGTAGCATTATAATTTCCAAGATGCACCTTTGCATCCCACGCGGCGGTGGCCGGCATGGTATTATCAAGCGCGAGAATGAATAACAATTTCTTACCGCTATTCCCGATACGCGCTTTTAGCTTTTCTGCCGGCGAAATATCCATCCACCCTTTTGCACCGGTTATTTCACATTTAAATGCTTTCCATAAATCAGCTTCTTCCTGTTCCGAAATATTAAGTGACGCATCAAGTTCAATAATCACGGTAATATTTCGTGTGCCTTCGCGTAGCACAAGCTGGGGCGATGCAATTGCAAAACCAATTGTGGCATTGGGCATGGTCAACTCAGGTGCAAAATCATCGTCATCCGAATATTGCGGTGAACCAAATGCTTCCCACTGCGGCAAAGTACTGTCAAGCGGTGCGCCCTTGCCATCCGACGAATTGGCTACCGGTGAGGCATACAGCCTTGTTTGTTCCGAACCGGAGGTAAGTTTGTTGCGCTGAATGTATATACTTTTAAATTCGACAGCTTGCGCTTTGTTAAACACCAATGTATCATCGGTGCTGTATGAAAGAGGTTTTCCGAGCGCATCTTTTCCGGCTTTCAGCAAGGTGCCTTCCGGTATTTCATATTGCGCTGCATTGGCCGCCAATTCAAAAATTAAATGCACACTGTCGGCCACAGCAGGTTTACGCTGCAACTGCAGCACACGATCAAAATAGAAATCGAGATGCCGCTGTGTGAGTTTGTTCAGGTGCTGCTGTGCGTAACCAAAAAGCTGAATAAAAGCGAGGAACAATCCGGCCTGCGCTTTGTGCCAGGGATATTCGTTTAAACTCTTTGCAAGATAATCAGGAGCACGGCTGATGATATTCAGCAGCGCCATATAAAACTCATCAAATATTCCGCGAATATAAAACGAGGCTGCAAGCGCATACTTGCTGTTGTGTGTTGCAGCAGTAAGTCCACTGAATACCGATGAGTTTGCAGTTACAGCAACTGATATTGCTGCAGTCCAATCGCTATTCAGTGAAATACCATCGAGTGCAGCGGGTGCGCTGATGATTCCATCGGCCGCAGCAGCTGCATCTATTTCACGAAAACGGATAAATCCGCTTGAAAAAACAGAGGTAAAATAAAGGCTGAGATCACTGCGCAGCAAAAGCTTTTCGTCGCAGAGGTCGTGCCATTTTCCCAGTAAATTAATGAGTGTAACTAAGGGCGAATACAGTGCTTTTAAAGCGTCTTCAACTTCAATATCTGATGCAGTTTCTTCTTTTGCCATTACATCAATTTTGGCAAAAGCTGTTCTGAAATCTTTTACCAGCGGATCAAGATCTGCACCGCTGATGTTTGCACAAAGTACGGATACATCTTTCGCCAGAAAGTTGTACCAGTCGCCGTTTACATTGTCTGAATTATCATAAAAATTAAGCTTTTCAGCATGCTTCAGGGCAAAGCGCAGCAGGTCATCAATCTCCCGTTCGTCAACTTTTACAAACGAAGGATCGAGTGCGCTCAGCAGTCGCTCTGTCTGGCTGGTACCGTCGCGCTGCAACGGATTTTTTGTTTCGCAGCCACAGGTATGGTCGTGTTCGCTCATAGTACTATCAACGGTTTACACCGTTGCCTTCGTTGAGGTAATAGGGGTAAACAAAATTGTAACGCGAGTTGGTAGCCGAAACAGTAAAGTCAACTGTTATCGTAATCTTTCCTTCGTTGTAATTGGTGGTATCCAGAATTACATCGTTTGGTCTGATGCGAGCTTCATGATAAAAAATAGCATCGGTAATAATGCTTTTCATGTAGCTGAGCAGGTTTGAATTCATTGGTTCAAACAGAAAATTATTGAGGTTACACCCATACGTTGGTTGCATGAGTCGTTCGCCAATTGAAGTTGACAACAGGATGGCGAGGCTTGCTTTTATATCATCAAGCATACTTGTTAGTTGCACATCTCCCGATACATCGTTAAATGTGGGCGGAAAACTCCAGCCTGTACCGAGAAAGTCGTAATTCACATCGTATGTATTCATCTTCTTCCTGTTCTAGTATTAATGTTATTATCCACCAATCATTACGGTAGGGCATCCGGCTACAATGCTTCCGCCGTGTGCGGTAGAGTCGCCCATTCGTGCTGCTGGCTGTCCGCCAATTGTAACTGTAGCAGACCCTTTTACAATTGAATCAGGCGGGCCGGTGCAGGTACACATTCCTCCAACAACAGCAGCCGGCATTCCTCCGATCATTACGGTTGGAGCTCCCGGTGGCATTACAGGACCACCAACGTGCGGCACTGTGCCCGTTACCATCGGACAAACGTGCATATCGCCAACTCGTGCTGCCATTCCCATTGCTGTGTCGTCAGTTAATTTGAACCATTGCACCTTTAATCACCGTATTACCGCTGGCAGAAACTTCGGCTCCCGAATTTCCTTTGGCAGCAAATTGTGCAGATGCTTCTGCTTTAATATTCGTAGCTTTCATCTTAATATCTCCCGAAGAAGCATCAAGGATGATGTCTTTTTTGCTGGTAATCGTAATGCCTTTATCACTCATTTCGATAATGTTCCCGGTCTTATCGGTGAGCGTTATTTTCCCTTTGTCATCATCAACAATAATTGATTGTTTTCCGGGTGTTTCAAGGGTTACAATCTTCTTATCATCATCAAAGAAGAATTTGATTTCACTTCTGGTGTAAATGCCTTTGATGTGATTATCATCGCTGTCGGCGGCTATCGGTGCGGGCAATTTTTTGCTGTTAAGCATACCCAGCACCACGGGCTGACGCGGATCATCGTTGAGGAAACCAAGCAGAACTTCGTCGCCTACTTCGGGGCGGAAAAATATACCGCGTTTGTTTCCGGCATCGGGAGCTGAAATACGTGCCCAAATGCCTTCGGCAGCATTATCGAGCAGCGGCATTTTAACCTGAATGCGGTCTTCGCCGTCGGGATCACTGCCGAGCTTGGTAACTAAGCCAACGTGCAAACCATTTACACCGGGCAACATACCCGAAGCTTTCTTATCGGCAAGATCAAACTGATCAGCAAAACCGCGCTCTGGGAAACCAAACTGTACATCAGTTGTCCAGTTTACACCACCAACCTGATGTCGCACACCAGTAACAAATGCTTTGCCGTTAAACCGGTCGCCTACACCTTTCAAATCAATCATTTGTCCGGGCTTCATGGTTCCCAGTCCCTGAAAGCGGGCGTGGCCGCATATCCTTGCTAGTTTATGCCGCACCGTTCGGGCATCAATCCAGTCTTTGAGTTCTTGCTCTTCAAACTTTCCAGGGTGGAGCAGTGGTGCATTTTCAACACCCATAACATCGGCAAGAGCAGCAGAATCTAAGTTTCCGTTGCCAGTAACACTTGGGTTACTGCCTTCAGTTTCTAATAATTCCTGATCGGTATAATTCCAGGATTTGCTTTTAATCGCTTTCACTTGCGAACCGGCATCCATTGTAGCTTCAAACTCAAGCAGTGTGGCTCCGAATTCAAGTTGCAATGCAATTGCCCCGGATGTATCTGCTTTTTTGGCAATCAGTTTTCCGTCGTCGGTAAGTACAAGCAAGCCACAGGCTTCGGCGCGTGAAAGTAAAAAGTCCCAATCCGAAACATGGTACTGCACCATTTCTTTGTGCTTTACCGAAGTTGCTTCAACATCGGTTTGCAAACTTGCTCCCGATGCCAGCTGCTCAATAATTTCGCTGTCTTTCAGTTCATAGAAATAAGCGCTATTTCTTGCTCCTGTTAATTTTATTGCTTTGTCGCGGGCTTCGATAACAAGAAAGTT
>JBKDHA010000121.1:0-17337 GCA_046335555.1 Bacteroidota bacterium | reverse complement strand
TTCTTACTCTGGCGACGATGCTTTTGAGTGGTTTGGCGGAACAGTAAACTGCAAATACCTTATTTCTTAACGCGCTGGGGATGATGATTTTGATACTGATAACGGTTTCAGAGGAAGCATCCAGTTTGGTGTTGTAATGCGCGACCCGAACATTGCTGACCAGTCTGGTTCAAATGGTTTTGAGTCTGACAATGATGCAACCGGAACAGGCAATATTCCTATTACACAGCCCATTTTCTCAAACATTTCTGTGTTTGGTCCGCTTTGTTACAATTCTACCATTAACAGCTTGTATCGTCGTGCGCTTCACCTGCGCCGCAATACACGTACCTGTGTTTACAACTCTGTTTTTGTAGGTTACCCCACAGGTTTGCTTATCGAAAGTACAAGCACACAAACCAATGCAACCAACAACGATCTTCAGTTCCGTAACAATGCGCTTGTAGAGATGAACGATTCGCTTGCTGCGTCAACAGCGGCCAATCCGAACAACGTAAACGGTCCGTTTAATATCAGCACATGGTTTGCATCAGCAGGTTTCAATAATCAGCTCATTAACACAGCATCATCACTCGGTATCAGCAACCTGAGCCTTACCGCTCCTAATATGCTGATTTCGTCAACATCACCGCTCAACTCTGGTGCTTCGTTTACCAATGCCAATCTTGCAGGTGGCTTCTTCACAGCTACCACATACATTGGTGCTTTCGGTACAAGTGACAACTGGATGGCTTGCTGGTCAGAGTTTGATTGCAATAATCAGGCTTACAATGCAGCAATCAACAATGCGTTTTCTGCAACAGCAACCGCACAGGGTTCAACAACATTCTGCCAAGGCGGTTCAGTAACTCTTGATGCAACAACTGCCGGTGGAGCTTCTTACCTCTGGAGTAACGGTGCTACCACCGCATCAATTTCTGTTAACACAAGCGGTTCTTATTCTTGCACAGTTACCAAAGCAAACGGTTGCGAAGCAATTACCAATGCAATTACTGTAACAGTTAACGCACTTCCTGCAGCACCCACAATTTCTGCAAACGGTCCGGTTACTTTCTGCAACGGTGGTTCAGTGACACTTACCGCCAGCCAGTCTTCTGGAATTCTTTGGAGCAATGCTGCAACAACAGCTTCTATCAGCGTAAATGCTTCAGGTTCTTTCACTGTTGATTATACCGATGCAAACGGTTGCACCTCATCATCTGCTGCAACAACTGTAACAGTAAATGCTAACCCTGCTTCACCCACAATTTCTGCCAACGGTCCTACCACATTCTGCACCGGCGACAGCGTAGTTCTTACCTCAAGCCAGGCAACTGGTAACCAGTGGAGCAACACAGCAACCACACAAAGCATCACAGTTCTTGCTTCAGGCAGCTACTCTGTAGTTTACACCGATGCAAACGGTTGCACAGCAACATCAAACCCTGTACAGGTTTCTGTAAGTAACTCACCCACGCCTACAGTTCAAGCTACAGGCAGCACCACACTTTGCCCCGGTGAAACAGTAACACTTACTTCAAGCGTAGCTGATACATACCTCTGGAGCAATGGAGCTACCACACAAAGCATCACCGTTTCTGCTGCCGGTACATACTCAGTAACAGTAACCAACAGCAATGCCTGCAACGGTGTTGGTGCTTCGGCTCCTGTAACTGTAGTTGTAAATCCTGCACCCACAGCTGGTTTCACCTTCTCTACAAACCAAGGCATTGTAACTTTCACCAACTCATCAACAGGTGGCACAGTTTACAACTGGGATTTTGGTGATAACAGTTCATCAACAGCAGCAGCTCCGCAGCACGTTTATCTTACCAGCAATAACTTCACTGTAACACTGGTGGTAACCAACGCACAAGGCTGTACTGATACCATTACACAAGTGATTCCTTTCTTTGTAGGTGTTGAAGAGCAGCAATTAGTAAACGACATCACTCTTTACCCGAACCCTGCTGGCGAACAGTTCAATCTGAACATTGGTCTGTCAGAAAATGCAGATGTTCTGATTTCAGCTTTCGATCTTACCGGTAAACTTCTGATCAACGAAAATCGTTCACTCAACAGCGGTACGAACAACCTGAGCTACGATGTGGCAACATGGGAAAATGGAATCTACTTTGTTCGCATTACTGCCGGTTCAGTATCTCAAACGATTAAGGTAGTTGTTACCCGATAAACAACGGAACGCAGAGCCGTAACTCAGCTCCGTTTGAATGTGAAAGTCCCGTTTGCCGCAAGGCAGGCGGGACTTTTGAATTTGCATTTATCCGGGTTCAGTTGCCATTTATCCGGTTTGAACTTCCGGGGGTATAAAAAAACCTGCTGATGTTATGTATTTGAATGAGTTTAATTATATTTGAGTTAAGGCAATACCCAGATCCACTATGAAAAAAACACTACTTTTTATTTGCAGCCTCTTCGCAGTGCTCACTGCTGGCGCGCAAACATTGGCGTATCACGAAAATTTCGAGACCGCAGACTCCGTTACCGCAACCGGTAACCCTACCTGGAGTTTAAATACAACTTATCAGGTAAGTGGTTTAAGAAGCTATCGCAATCAGATAGCATTGAACGACTCTTCAAAACTCATAACAATTCCGTTCAGTACGCTGGGGAATGCGTTTGTTTTGTTGGAATTTGAGCAGATCTGCAAGATTCAGTTTTTCGACAATGCACGTCTTGAAGTATCAAACGATAATGGTGTAACATGGCAGGCAGTAACTGCAACTCATTATCAGGGTACAGGTCAGTTTGCATCAATCAACAACCGCTTCTGTGCTGGCTCTTACAGCGACTGGCAGCCGGGACAAGATGCAGCAGTACCCAACAACACTTGGTGGAAGCACGAAACATTTGATATTTCAAATCTTTGCGGCAATGCTGCAAACGTGCTTATCCGTTTCAAGCTGAACGATGGCAATGCCAATGGCCCGAACGGTGCTTACGGCTGGCTCATTGATGATATTAAAGTAACCGTAGCTCCTTCTGAACTCAATCCTCCGGTTATTGCATATATCAATCCTATTTTCCTGAACAATTTATTCTCACTCGGACCCTTCAATATCACTGCTGATATTACCGATGCATCGGGAATTGATACTGCAACTGTTTATTACACAGTAAACGGAGGCCCTCAGCAAGCTGTTGGTATGTCGAACACAACTGGCAACACTTGGGTAGGCATTATTCCTGCGGTGAATGATTCGGATTCGGTCTGCTATTACATCACTGCATTTGATGCTTCACCTGCTGCAAATACGACTATAGAGCCTACTACCGGCTGTCGTCAGTTTGTAGCTTTTGCCGGTATTACTTTCCCGTTTTTCGATGATTTTGAGAGCAATAACAATCTTTGGTCGGTAGTTACCAGTTCTGGTTCGGCCTGGCAATATGGTGCGCCTGCTTTTGGTGTAACAACCGGAGCACATTCTGGTGTTAATGCTTGGGATGTAGAACTTACGGCAGCTTATGCGGGTAATACCAATACAATGCTGTACACACCAGTATTCGATTTTTCACAGGCGGTAAATGCTAAACTGAGTTTCTGGCATAACTGGAATGCCGAAGGTTTTTGGGATGGTACCCGCATTGATTATACCACAGACGGCAATACCTGGCAGATTTTGGGAAGCGTTGGCGACCCCAATGGTGTTAACTGGTACACCAATGCCTCTATTAACTCTTCCAGTCAGCCCGCCTGGGATGCTGTAAGTAATGGCTGGCAGCAATCAGAGTATCGCCTTTCAGTATTGAACAACGTAGCTGGACCGGTACAGTTCCGCTTTGTATTTACATCAGATGCTTCGGTTCAATATGACGGTTATTCAATTGATGACTTCCTGATTCGTTTGCCATCACCGCAGGATGCAGAAATGGATGCTGTTGTTGTTCCTGATGTAAGCGGATGCGTAGCTGTTGGTTCGAACACCGTATCTGTAGCAATTTTCAACGATGGCTCACAAAACATTGTAGGGCCGATGAATGTAACTTACGTTATAGATAACGGTACACCGGTAACTGAGCAATACACAGGAACAATTGTTCCTTCTCAAACCGATACGTTCACCTTCGCAACAACATTTAACGTTACAGCAGGTACACATACTATTACAGTATATACATCATTAACCAATGATGGTTTCCTGATGAACGACACGCTCACTTATACATTCCTTGCAATCGGTTCGGTTCCCGTTCCGTATTACAATGGTTTTGAAACCACAACTAGCTTTAATGATTTCTGTGCAACCAATACTACCTACGGTCAGGTTGCATTGTCAACTCAGGCTGCAAATGTTGGTACTCAGGGCGTATTGTTTGATGCTTTATTCTCCGGCGACTGGGATTATGGTTCTGATACCATTACATCATCACCCAACTATATCTGGCAAACTACCCGTTGCGACGAGCAGCGTTCAAACCTTCGCCTCATTGCAAATACATCCACGTATTCAAATCTTGTACTTGAGTTTGATGCCCGAATGAACTACAGCTTCAGCAATGAATACACTAATTTCCGTGTGAAAGTGAACGGGAACATGATTACACCGCACTTGCAGCCCAACGGTTCTACTGGTCCTTACACAAGTTATCGTTATGATCTCACCCCGTTCCTGCCGGCTGCTACGCTTACAATTGATTTTGAAGCAAAAGTAGAGGGCAATATTGGCAACGGTTCGGGCGTATATCTTGACGAAGTTCGTATTTACGAACCGCAGCCGTTTGATGTGAAAATGGTAAGCATTCTTCAGCCGGCATCACAGCAAGCTGCAAACTCACAGGCCACTGTTCAGGTGCAGTTACGTAACGTAGGCATCAATACACTTACTTCTATCCCGGTTACGTATCAGGTAGGTGCAAACACACCTGTAACACAAACCTGGACAGGCTCACTTGCATCAAACGCTTCAACTAATTTTACCTTTACAACACAGTTTGCTGCACCCACAGGCGCATTTACTGTTTGTGCATGGACTTCACTCCCCAGCGATGGTGACCTTACCAACGATTCTGCCTGCAAAAACTCCGTAGGTATTCCGTTACTGCCGGTTCCGTTCTCTGATAATTTTGATGGCGCATCAACATTCTTTGCAGCACAGAACACCTACACACCTTCGTGGGAACTTGGAACTCCTGTAGCGCCTTATATTACAAACGCGCACACAGCTCCCAATGCATGGGAAGTGAATTTGGCCGGTGCTTACCAACCAAACAGCTATGAATATCTGTACTCTCCATTCTTCGATTTCTCGAACGTGAGCAGTGTTCAGCTTCGTTTCTGGCAGTGGTACAGCACTGATTTCGGTAGCGACGGCGGTCACGTTCAGTACAGTGCCGATGGCGGTACAACCTGGCAGGTGCTTGGTGTACAAAATGATCCGATTGGTGTATTCTGGTACGGTCAGGCCAATATCTGGTCGTCTAATACACCCGGTTGGTCAGGCCCCGGTGCTGCTTATTTCCAGTCGCGTTATAACCTGTCATTACTCAACAACAATCCGCTTCCGGTACAGTTCCGTTTTGTGTTTACTTCCGACGGATTTAACTCAGCCACTGTTGACGGATGGGCTATTGATGATTTTGAGCTTGTAGTTATGGTTGGTCAGGAAGAGCACGCTCTGAACGGCATTCAGTTGAGCAGCTATCCCAATCCGGCTTCACAGACAGCAACGATTACATATTCAGTTCCGCAGGCCGGACAGGTAAATCTTGTTCTGCGTGATGTAATGGGTAAAGAAATACTTGCTGAAACAACTGAAGTAACAACCGGCACACAGTTCTGGAATATAGATGTAAGCACACTTGCAGAAGGTGTTTACTTCTATGAAGTCAACTACAACGGAACACGCAGTGTTCAGCGCCTTGTTGTTAGTCATTGATTTCAATGATTTAATAAGAAAGCCCGTCATATATTTATGGCGGGCTTTGCTTTTTAGTTGAAGTGTTTTTGAGTAAGTTGTTATTTTGCAATTGAAAAATTAACCTGATTAAGCCCCCTGTAATGCAACGCAATAAATTAGTTCATGACCTAATTCATAGTCTTTCTCCTCCAGAGAAAAGATATATACTAAAACATCTCAAACTATTTCGGGAAGAAACAAATCATGCCGATTTATTTAAAGCAATAGATCAGCTTGATAAATATGATTCCGATCTCTTAAAAAAGAAATTAGGCAACAGCGGAGCTGCAAAACATTTGGATGTTGCAAAAGTTCAGTTGTATGATATTTGTTTGCGCCATCTCCGCAGTTTTCATGAAAATAATAACAGTGAAATTCGCCTTAAAGCTTTACTCTCTGAATGCCGTTTGCTTATCGGGGGGGGGATGTATGAGCATTGTCGCCGCCGACTCTCGCAATTAAAAGTACTTGCAGTTAAAAATTTCTTTTTCCTTGTCCAAATAGAAATAAATCAGATAGAGCGCGAACTGCTGATGCAGAGTGTCGGGAATCTGAATTTATTTGAAGAAATAGTTCGATTGGATGAAGAGGAAAAAATGGCTTCGGATCAGTATGCTAACTTTCGGTTTTACAGACAAGCTGCTAATCTGGCATACGTTCATTCTAAAGTTATCGGCACAACTCATCATGATTCAGCAACTGAAATGCTGAACGAATTACTATCTCATGAATTATTGATTGGGGAAGAAAAGGCAATAAGCCCCCCTGCAAAACGATTGTTTTATTATGTAAAAGCTTACGAGGCCAAAATGGCTTCAAATACAATAAAAGCTATTGAGTATAACCGAAAACAGGCTGATATTCTTGCTAAATTATTTCAATCAATACCTGAATTGTTTCAGTCGTTAATGTCGGCATTGTATAATTTACTTATTGACTATTATAATGGCGGATATTATGACGAAGCATTAGATATTATTCTCCAGCTTCGGATGTTGCCTGAGTCAAGTGTTATGAAAACAATTTCATCGACAGTATCACGTCAGAAAATTCTGATTCGTGTAACTAATATGGAATTGGCTGTTTTGACTCGTATGGGACGCTTTGAGCAGGAGAGTATTAATTGGGATGAAGTAAGTGAGGCACTGGTAATGCTTGATGAAGGCAAGGATCTTTTTATGGGAATTGAATTGCGGTACAGCGCCGCTCATTTCTGTTACGGATCAGGTAATTACAGACAGGCTTTACGTTACATCAATACACTGATTAATGATGCTCCCGCTGAACTTGTTATGCGTATGCAGTATATGGCTTGGCTGCTCAGGCTCGTTATTTATCGTGAAATTAGTGAAGATAAAGCAAGCTATAATTCATTGATTCGCCAAACCAGAAATTGGATGGAGGAGATGAACGTAGAGCATGAGTTAGCTTTTGATATACTTAGGTTCCTTGAGAATGAAATGACTAGTGAACATGGAAGTGATGTATGGAAAGAGCATTTGAGTTTGCTTCAGGCAAAGCACAAATCTATTCCCGAACATATATACGAAACATATATTTTCGATTCGCGTTTGTGGCTCGAAAGTATCGAAGGGAAAGGATCTTATGCTGAGCTTGTGCAGGCCAAGTATAAACTTCGGGCGCACAAAACGCAGTTGTAGGCATCAGATAATATTGACTTCGCGTTCAAGGGTTACACCAAATTTTTTCTCTACGCTTTCAAGAATGCGTGATGAGAGTGTGAAAATTTGTGAACCGTTTGCATTGCCGTAATTAACCAGTACCAATGCCTGCAGCGGATGAACTCCCGCATCGCCCTCTCTGTAGCCTTTCCACTGGCATTGTTCGATAAGCCATCCGGCTGCAAGTTTGTAGTCGTTGCCAGAAGGATAGCTGACTAATTCAGGAAATTCAGCTTTCAGAGCTGCATGCTTTTCGGAGCTTACAACCGGGTTTTTGAAAAAGCTGCCGGCATTGCCGGTTACAGCCGGGTCGGGTAGTTTGCTGCTGCGGATAGCTACAACGGCATCACTCACTGCTTTTATTGAAAGCTCTGTTACACCCATACGTTCGAGCTGTTGTGCAATAGCACCGTAACTCGTTTGGAAAGAAGGCTTTTTGTTGAGACGGAAAGTAACGGAGGTTATTACAAACTGATCGCGAAGGTCACGTTTAAAGACACTTTCCCGATAACCGAAATTGCAGTCATCGGCTGTAAATGTGCGGAGATAACCTTCGCGTATGTGAAATGCTTCGAGCGAATCAAAAACATCTTTCAGCTCAACACCATACGCACCGATATTTTGCATGGGGCCTGCGCCAACATTGCCGGGAATTAGTGAAAGATTTTCGACACCGGCGCGATTGTTGGCAATGCAGTCGAGCACAAAGCTGTGCCAATTTACGCCGGCGCCGGCACGAACATAAATATGATCATTGTCTTCGAGCACAACTGAAATTCCGCCAATTGTATTTCTGACTACAATGCCATCAAAATCTTTTGTGAGCAGCATATTACTTCCGCCGCCAAGGATCAGCCGCTTGCATTGCTGCCATTTTTCTTCAGCAAAAAGTTCGCGAAGTTCCTCAACGTTGCCAGCTTCTGTAAACCAGCGCGACTGCACATTCATTCCAAATGTGTTGTAGGATTTCAGGCTGATGTTTTCACGAATGTTTGTCATAGCTCAGCGCAAAGAACGGAAAAAGCCAACAACTGCTGAACACCAGAGCCAAGGCTTTTTGTATTTTCGGCCTGTAAACGTTTGCTGTGAAAAAAGCGGTTGTATCTGTTATCAATGATCTGGTTACCGATCAGCGTGTGCACAAAACGTGTACTACGCTGCACAATATGGGTTTTGATGTGCTGCTTGTTGGTCGTGTGCAGCGCAGCAGTTTACCGCTTGCCGGGCGCGATTACCGCACACACCGCATGAAACTGATGGCCGAAAAAGGTGTGTTGTTTTATGCGTTTTTTCAGTGGCGGCTGTTCTGGTTTTTGTTGCGCAATAAGGCAGATGTTTATGTTGCTAACGATTTGGACACACTCTGGCCGAACCGCATTGTAGCTCAGCTTCGCGGCAAACCCTTGGTTTACGACACGCACGAAATTTTTACCGAGGTTCCGGAATTAGTTAGCCGCCCGTTCAAGCAAAAAGTCTGGCGCGCATTGGAACGCCGCATTTTTCCGAAGCTGAAGCATGTGTTCACCGTAAACGAATCTATCGCATCGTGGTACGAAGCGCGTTACGGTGTTCGCCCGGAAGTGGTTCGCAATATGCCTCGGCTGCAGGTTGCTCCGCCGCCGCCGCTGAGCCGCGCTGAAGCCGGACTGCCCGAAGACAAATCAGTTGTTTTGATGCAGGGAGCCGGGCTCAATATCCAGCGCGGGGCTGAGGAAGCAGTGCTGGCGATGAAGTATTTGGAAAACGCTGTGCTGCTGATTATCGGCGGGGGCGATGTGCTTCCGGTACTCAAGCAATTAGTGCAGGAAAACAAGCTCGAACAGAAAGTAATTTTTACCGGAAAGCTTCCGCCAGAGCAACTTCGTGCACGAACCCGGCTTGCGGATATTGGGCTTACGCTCGACAAAGACACCAATCTGAATTATCGGTACAGTTTGCCCAATAAAATTTTCGATTACATCCATGCCGGCGTTCCGGTTTTGGCCTCCGATTTACCCGAAGTAAAGCGTATTGTGTTGGATTATGGAGTCGGACGCATTGTGCAAAGCCATAATCCGGAGGCAATTGCAGCTGCAATTACAGAAATGCTTGCTTCTGCCGAGCGCGAAACCTGGAAAGCCAATGCGCTGAAATCGGCTGAAATGCTGTGCTGGGAGCGGGAAGAAGAGGTGATTAAGCGTGTTTACAGCCAGATCTGAACAAAGCAGTGTTGAAAATCAGCACATCACTGCAAGAATTGGCGCATTGATCCTCAATAATTTCGATGGTTAAGAAACGAACTGTTTGTGCAGGTATTGTGCCTGTGCATATAAATCATGCTTTCATTCTGCCAAATGATGTGAAACATACTTTTCACGGCATTAATGCAGTTAATGCAAAAAGAAACGTTAATTATGCTGCTCAACTTTCTTCTTCAAGTTACTAGTCCGGCTGCGTCAACAGCAGCAACTACAGCTACACAATCACCTGCGCCTTCAGGTACAATTGAAATTTCGCTGTTCGATTATATTGTTAAAGGCGGAGTAATCATGATTCCACTTGGAATCTTATTCTTGCTCGCGATTTACTTTGCAATAGAGCGCTTGATTGTGATTAGCAAAGCTGCCCGCACAGATCGTACGTTTATGCCCAATGTTCGGGATATGTTACTTTCCGGTCGCATTGAGTCGGCAATGGAACTTTGTAAGACCCGAAATACCCCTGAAGCCCGCGTTATTGCACGTGGAATGAGTCGCCTCGGAAAACCCTCGCGAGAGATTGAAGTAGCAATGGAAGCAACAGGTCGTCAGGAATTAGCCTTTGCCGAAAAGCGTATGCACTATCTTAATCTTATTGCGCGTGTAGCTCCGATGCTTGGGTTTATAGGTACGATTATCGGCGTTGTACAAATTTTCTTTAAAATCTCACAATCAGGCGATATTTCTATTGAAACTATTTCCGGTGGTTTATATACCAAAATGGTAGCCAGCGGAGCTGGGCTATTTGTAGGAATTGTTGCCTTTGTTCTATATCATTTGCTGAATACAATGATTGATAAGATGGCGAACAATATCGAGCGTTCAAGCTTAGCATTTCTCGATTTAATGCATGAGCCGACGAAGTAAGCAACATATAAATCAAAACATTAGTTGGGATGAATCTTCGACGTCGTCATAAAGAATCAGCAGAGGTATATACTGACTCACTCAGTGATATCATGTTTTTCCTGCTGTTATTTTTTATCATCTTATCCACTCTTGTATATCCTAACGTTATTAAAGTAAATACGCCAACCTCAACCGAATCCACAGTTGTAAATACTGATAATATAAACCTTGTTGTAGATGCCAATCATCAGTATTATGTGAATAACGTAAATGTTGGGTTTGCCGAGCTTGAGGTTGCTCTTAGTACAATGACTAAAGAAAAGAATACCAATAATGTTATTCTTTTTATGGATAAATCATTAACGGTTCAGGATTTGGCTGATGTTATGCAGGTTGGGTCAAAACTGAAACTTAAAATGGTATTGTCAACAAAAGCTGTGAAATGAAGCCGGTAATAGTCCATCTCTTAATTCCCGAAGATAAGGTTGAGCCAAAGCTAATTTCGCTTGGCGCAACTATTGGTGTTGCCGGTCTGTTGTTTTTGTTTTTGATATTCTTTGTAAACGAAATGCCAGATCCCCCGCTCCCGGCTGAACCGGAGCCGATGGAGTTTCAAATTGAATTAAGTGCAGGAGGTGGTTTGGGTGAAAACTCGACTAATCCAGGTGGATCATCAGAAGGAAATTCTGGTGAAACGGGAAGTACAGCGGAAGAACAACTTACTCCGAATCCGAATCCAACACCCCCTGCAAATGGAGCTATAACAGGAACAGATCCTGATAACCCATCTGCAACGAGTTCTTCTCAGCCAAGTAAAGCCCTCGAAAACGCACTGGCAGCTTTCAACCAAAAGAAAGGAAAAGCGGTTATAAATATTACCGGAGGAGGACAAGGAGATGATCCTTACAATGGAGGGCTTGGTGGAAAAGATGGGGACGGGATTGGACCCGGAGAAAATTCTCCCGGAAAGGATGGCCCAGGACCTGGTGGCATAGAAGGAGGTACCGGAGGTGGAAAGCGTAAAGTGGTTTCGCGGCCGGAGGTAAAGAATCCGACGCTTGAAGAAGGTGTAGTAGCTGTTGATGTTTATGTTGATCGTAACGGCAAAGTAGTTCGTACCGAAACTAATTCAGCCCGCTCAACAACAATTAACGCAATCCTGCAAGCCACTGCCCGTCAGGAAGCCGCGAAAATAGTTTTCAGTGCTGCACCAGATGGCCCGGTTAAGCAATTGTTCACCATCGAATTTAATTTTACACTCAAGTGACCTACCGGCAAACGCTGGATTATTTGTACAGCCGCCTCCCGATGTTTCAGCGGATTGGTGCTGCTGCCTACAAAGCGGATCTTTCGAACACACATGCAATTTGCGATGTGCTCGATCATCCCGAAAACAAATTTCTGAGCATTCACATTGCCGGCACGAACGGCAAAGGTTCAACCTCGCACTTGATTGCGGCTGTGCTTCAGGCTGCGGGTTACAAGACCGGGCTTTATACTTCGCCGCACCTCAAAGATTTTCGCGAGCGTATCCGCATTAACGGGAAAATGATTCCTAAAGCGCGGATCGTGAAGTTTGTGGAAGATTCTAAAGATGCTTTTGAGAAAATTGAACCTTCGTTTTTTGAATGGACAGTAGGCCTGGCATTCGATTATTTTGCCCGCGAAAAAGTTGATATAGCCGTAATAGAAACCGGTCTCGGTGGCCGTCTCGATTCGACCAATGTGATTACGCCGCTGGCTTCGGTCATTACGAACATCAGTTGGGATCATGCCAATTTGCTGGGCAATACGCTGGTGAAAATTGCCGGTGAAAAAGCAGGCATTATCAAACCCGGCATTCCGGTTATCATTGGCGAAACACAGTCCGAAGTGCAGCGCGTTTTTGAGCGCAAAGCAAAGCAGGAAAAATCCCCGCTGCTGTTTGCCGATTCAGTTTACAAGCTCCGCAATGTTGCACAAAGCAAGCGAATGCCGCTGCAACTTGTAGCTGATGTGGCACAAGGCAGAACAACGGTGCTGAAAGGGTTGCGCTGCGGTTTGTCGGCTCAGTATCAGCAAAAAAATATTGTCACTGTGCTTGCGGCACTTGATGCTTTGCGGGCAAAAGGCTTCCGGATTCCGGCTGCTGCGGTGCGCAAAGGTTTTGCAGAGGTAACTGCGCTCACCGGTTTGCAAGGCCGCTGGCAGGTAATCGGAACGCAGCCGCTCACCATTGCCGATACCGGTCACAACGAAGCCGGCATAAAAGAAGTGCTCCGGCAGATAAAGGCTACACCGCACCGGAGGCTGCACATTGTTTTCGGCATGGTGAACGACAAAGATGCCGGCAAAGTACTGAGTATGCTGCCGAAAAGCGCGGCCTACTATTTCTGTGCAGCAAAATTGCCCCGCGCCCTGCCCGCGCAGGAGCTTTCCGCGCAAGCGGCAGCATTTGGGCTTTTGGGCGGGGTGTTTAAAAGCGTAAAAGCAGCAGTAGCTGCCGCCCGCGCAGCGGCTTCGCAGGCCGATTTGATCTACGTTGGCGGAAGTACCTTCATTGTTGCCGAAGCAATTTGAAGTGCATTAGCCACATTTTCAGCTGATTAAAAATCTTTCGCGAAATATTTTTTCTGATTTTTTGGAGATTTAAACATCAGCAGTATATTTGCAGCCCGATAACACGGGAGCATAGCTCAGCTGGTTCAGAGCATCTGCCTTACAAGCAGAGGGTCACAGGTTCGAATCCTGTTGCTCCCACCACAGAATCAACGACTTACAAAGGAAACTTTGTAAGTCGTTTTTGTTATGTACACAAAATGTACACAATGAAAAGACGGATCAAGGCATTTTACGACAAATACCTGTTCTACTTTCCGGACATCTGGCAGTACCTCATCATAATTGTAGGTTTTCTGCTTTGTTGGCTGATTTTTGGATTGTAAAAAATGCAGAGGGGCACAGGTTCTCCCCACAGTACTGTGGGGACTGTTGCTCCCACCACAGAATCAACGACTTACAAAGGAAACTTTGTAAGTCGTTTTTGTTATGTACACAAAATGTACACAATGAAAAGACGGATCAAGGCATTTTACGACAAATACCTGTTCTACTTTCCTGACATCTGGCAGTACCTCATCATAATTGTAAGTTTTTTGCTTTGCTGGATGATTTTTGGATTGTAGTTTTGGCAAAACGGGATGTTAGCTCAGCTGGTTAGAGTATCACCTTGACATGGTGAGGGTCATCGGTTCGATTCCGGTACATCCCACATAATTTATTTGAAGGCTGGTTTGAATTGATAATAAAGCCATGTAAGAGATTTATGAAACGTTTTATTTGTTGAAATGATCGATGAAAGATAATTTCTGTTTCAAGCAGTATTTCACTCATCGGGTGAATAGCCAAACCTATCCGACGCAGATTTCATATCGTCTAATTCTTGACCCGCTACGGCAAAACCAGTACTATGTTTGCACCGTCAAAAAAAAACAAATGAGTTTCGCTGGTAAATTTCTGTTGCCCTTTTCTGCCGGTTTAATCACCATTATGGCCATTTCCTATTCGGCTTGTCACGAAAGTAAAGCTGATGCGGCAAATCATTCAGGCACATTGGTTTTGAGTCAGGATCTTCACCGTTATGAAGAGAAGATCAAAGAGATGGCAACAATTCACGAAGAGCAGGTAAAAAACTACACGAATGAAGTAGGCATGACCAGCAACAGTGAAGCGCTTGAGATGATTCAAGAGCATAAGCAAATGCTTGAAAAACATCAGAGCCGGCTTGATTATCACCGTCTGCAAATGTTACATAGCGATACAACAGACATAAGTAAAACAAATAAGATTCAAAGTGAGTTAAAGACTGATCTTGAAGTGATTGTTAAAGACATCGAAAAAATTTCAACCGATGCAGCCTCTGAAGCGAGTCTTAACATCAGGAAATAAAGATATACCGGGCAACGAGGAACAAGTGTAGTTTTCATGGGTTTATGCTGTTCCTCTAACAGGCAGCCTCCTTCGTGGAGGCTGTTTTGTTTTCGGTACTTTTGTAGTATGCTTAAATCGAAGCAACCCCGTCCGTTGTTGTTGTTTTACATCTTGGTGGTGTATGTATTTGTTCAGTTTGGCTGGTGGGCTTATCTGCTCACTCACTTAAACGGACAAATTACTGAGTTGCTTCAGGAGAAGCAACAATTGCTGGCATCTCCTGATTCGCCGGAGATGAAAGAAGTAATCCGTCAGCTCGATCATCAGTTGGTGATGAAGCGGTTGATGATACTGGGAGAGGGATTAGTTTTTCTTTCGCTGCTGATCATAGGCATTGTGCGTACACGTCGGAGTTTTAAAAAAGAAGCAGCGCTGGCTGCAAGGCAAAAAAACTTTCTGCTTTCAGTAACACATGAACTCAAATCGCCTTTGGCATCAGTAAAACTGCAACTCGAAACGCTTCACCGGAGGGAACTCAGCAGAGAACAGCAACAGGAGATGCTTACGGATGCTATTGAAGATACAGAACGACTGCACGCTTTGGTTGACAATATTCTGGTAGCAGCCCGCATTGATCACAGCTCCTACGCAATACATCCTGAGCAGGGAAATATTTCTGAATTGCTAAATGATTTGTTGGGCCGGACTACTACAGGTGCACTGAGGCATCATCAACTAAAGAGCAACATTGTCTCGGGTATTGATGCCAATTTCGACCGACTGGCACTGCATTCGGTACTTACCAATTTGCTTGAGAATGCTGCAAATTATTCACCCCGCGGCTCCGAAATTTCTGTGAGTCTGATCCGCGAAGACAAAAGAGGCATACTAGCTGTTGCAGATCATGGCCCGGGTATTCCTGATGCAGAAAAAGAAGCTGTTTTCCGTCGCTTTTATCGCTTGGGAAACGAAGAAACCCGCAGCACAAAAGGTACCGGTCTCGGGTTATACATTGTGCATTATCTCACGCACGCGCATGGCTGGCAGCTTCGCATTCTCGATAATGCAGGCGGAGGCAGTATCTTTGAACTTTCATTTCCTCTTATTTCGTGAACTATGTCAATTCAGCAAAAAGCAGCACTGATTATTCTTGATGGATGGGGCATTGGCGACGGCACTGCATCTGATGCAATAGCGCATGCTTCAACACCTTTTTATCATCATCTCCTTGCTGCTTATCCGCACAGTAAACTGCTCACATCCGGCGAAGATGTTGGGCTGCCAGACGGGCAAATGGGCAACTCGGAAGTCGGGCATTTGAATATTGGAGCCGGGCGAGTAGTTTACCAGGATCTCGTAAAAATAAACCGTGCCTGCCGCGATGGTTCTATCGACAAGCATCCTGTTCTGGCAGAAACGTTTTCGTATGTAAAGCAAAACGACAAAGCACTTCATTTGATGGGATTGCTGTCTGACGGCGGCGTGCATTCATCGCAGGAGCATTTGCATCATTTGCTTAAAGTTGCTGCATCAAACCACATCACAAAAATTTATGTGCATGCTTTTACCGACGGGCGCGACACAGATCCGAAAAGCGGATTGGGTTTTTTAACTGCATTGTTGCCGGTACTGAAGCAAACCGGAGCCAAACTGGCAAGCGTTACCGGTCGCTACTATGCAATGGATCGCGATAAGCGTTGGGAGCGGGTGAAGATTGCCTGGGAAGCTTTAACACAAGGAAAAGGCGAGCATACTAAAGATATGCTTGCTTCAATAGCAGAAAGCTATTCAAAAGGTGTTACCGATGAATTTTTGATGCCGTTTATTATTGATGATGAAAACGGCAAGCCTGCTGGAAAATTTGAAGAAGGTGATGCGATAATTTGTTTCAACTTCCGCACTGATCGCTGCCGTGAAATAACGCAGGTGCTTACGCAGCAGGATATGCCGGAGCACGGTATGCATACTATTCCGCTGCATTATGTAACAATGACGCGCTATGATCATACATTTAAAAATGTGAAAGTCATTTATGAAAAAGATGATCTGCTGATGACCATGGGCGAAGCTGTTTCGGCAGCGGGAGGCACTCAAATTCGTATTGCAGAAACAGAGAAATATCCGCATGTTACTTTCTTTTTTTCGGGCGGGCGTGAAGCTGAGTTTCCGGGCGAAAAGCGCATTATGATTCCTTCGCCCAAAGTAGCAACATACGATTTGCAGCCCGAAATGAGTGCGCGGGAATTAACTGCTGCAATAGTTCCTGAGCTTAGAAATGGTACAGCTGATTTTGTGTGTTTGAATTTCGCTAACCCTGATATGGTTGGGCACACAGGTGTTTACAGCGCAGTCGTAAAAGCAGTTGAAACGGTTGACAGTTGCCTGAAAGAAGTTGTTGAGGCAGGTCTTTCAGCCAATTATTCATTTATCATTATTGCAGATCACGGCAATGCAGATTATGTGATTAATGCCGACGGAACACCGAACACGGCACATACAACAAATCCGGTTCCCTGCATTTTGATTGATGCCAATCACAAAACAATAAAGGACGGTCGTTTGGCAGATATTGCGCCTACATTGCTTACGTTAATGGGCATTCAACAACCGGCAGAAATGACTGGTGATGTATTGGCTGAAAAATAAATCCCGCAGCCGAGGAAAGCTGCGGGAAATTTACCGGAACAAGAGCGGTCTGAACTGTGCCGGCAATTATATAGATCATTTGCCGGAAATATAACGTTCAGCTATTTAAAGGATACA
>JBKDHA010000120.1:0-21184 GCA_046335555.1 Bacteroidota bacterium | reverse complement strand
GAGCTTGTTTCCGTTTTGTGCATCTTACGAAGATGAGAAATCGAATTGTTTGGCTAACAAAAGCGGAAAAATAAACAGCCTGAATAATGTCCATTAGAGCAAAACGTCTCCAAAATAGCCTGAATAATGTCCATTACTCCTGGAATGTTTATTGCAATCTCCGGCAAACCAAAAATCCCCCATATAATGAAACAGAAAAATACGATTCAATCTTTGCTCTTACTGCTTGCCCTTTTTATGACGGGCGCAACAGCAAAAGCACAATGCGGCGACTGGGAAAGCGCCGACAAAAGCCAGCAAATTAAAGTAACCGTGTGGTCTGAAAGTGACGAGTGCTTTCGCATTCTGCTCGACGGCAAAGAACTTCATCCCGACAGTGCGCGGCAGGTTATTTTCTGGATCAGCGGCACATCGCCCACCATTCAGAAAATGACGCTTCAGATTCGCGGACAGGAAGACAAAAAAGCCCTGCTGGTGAATAAAGACATGAAAGAGGTTTTTAATCGCGTAGATAAAAACAAGAAAGGCGAATATTCGCTCAAAGGTGAACCGTTTAAAGCGCAGATTACACCCGAAGCACAAGCCCGCCGAGAAGCAGAGCAAAAAGCTGCCGAAGAAAAACGCGCCGCCGCACAGGCTCAAGCCGACAAAGAATGGGAAGATAAATTAGCCGCACAAAAAGCCGAACGCGAAAAAGAAAAAGCCGCAGAAGCTCAAAAAGATGCAGCAGAAAAAGCCAAAAAAGAAGAAGAGCTGGCCAAAAAACGCGAAGAAGAAAACAAAGCCCGCGGCTACGGCGGCACAACAACACCTGCTCAAACAACCACGCAAGGATCTACTCCGCCGGCAGGATCTACCCCGCCGTCAACTACCACTGCCCCAACAACACCCGTTACTCCAGCATTGATACCGTATGGAAAATATACCGGAAAAGGCAGCAGCAAAATTACAACAGGCAGATATAGCTACAAAGAGCAGTATTTTTACGATGGAAGACCGGTTGCAAATACATTGATAACCTATACTACCAGCGACAGCATTATTCTTGCCGTGGCAATGACAGATGCTGAAGGCAGAGCCACTTTTAAAACCGACATTCCCCCCGGACAATACAAAACAAACATTTTTGGCGAAAAAACCAATACAAACTGGGGGCTCTGTGGTGTATATGTCAGCACTTTTTCTGAAGACCCCAAAGACTTTGCTACGACAGACTTTAAAAATGGTGTTGCGACAATCTCAAAAATGATGGGTATTGATCCGGCACTGTTTGCTGCCAGTATGGGCTTTTAGATAAGTCGAAAAAATTCCGATTAAGGCAGTAAGTAAAAACAGTGAGGCTCGTCAACACATTGGCGAGCCTCACTGTTTAAATCCCCGAAAAGGGCACTACAAAACCTATTTCTCTTTTCTCGCTTCAAAATACCCCCCCGCCCCAAAAAACGAAACCGGCTCTGCAGAACACAATGTAACAACCTGCTCAACCGCCGAAGGATAAATCAGCCGGGTTTCGCTGCCACAGGAAACCTGAAAAGGCATTTTGTCAAACCCCGCAACCGTGTTTTTCCATCGGTAATGCAGCATTTGTTTGCCGCCAACTCTGGTAACATAATAATTCAGCTCCGGCACACGATAATCAAACACATACTGAGCGAAAAACCAGCCAAAATCTTTTCCTGAAATCTGATTAACATGCGCAATAAAATCGGCTGTTGTGATCTGCGTTTTTTTATGCTTGCCGTAAAACGTTTTCAGCATCCGAAAAAACAACGAATCTTCTTGCATGGCCCACCGCAAACTGTGCAGTATAACTGCGCCCTTGTTGTAAATGTCCTGATCGCGTTCGGCTACCAGTGCCATGTAGCGCACGCCCGTTTTTTTGGCAACCGGAACTGTGTTGTGAATGAGTTTGCCTTCGGGATTTGAAATAAAGAAGCTTGCATACGCATCATACTTTTCGCGACCAACTTTATATTCAGTATAAAGCCATTCCGAATAAGTTGCAAAACCTTCGTGCAACCACAAATCGCCGTAATCGGCAGCGGTAATACTGTTTCCCCACCATTCGTGTGCTGTTTCGTGCAACAGCAAATCATCAATACCAAACCGGTTGTTATGGTAACCGCCAGAATAATGAATGCTGGTTTGATGCTCCATAGATGTTCCGCCGGGAGTTTGTACTAATTTGTAACCATCATTATACCACGGGTATTCGCCAAAAGTCTTTTCAAAAAAAGTAAACATATCGGGGAGTTGCTCAAAATGTTTTTCGCCTTCATCGGCCCGATGAACTAGGAAATACAGGCTTAGCTCGTGCTTTCCGGTTTCATTTTCATAGTACTTTGCCGTCTTTTTGTAGTTGCCAACTGCAAAAGAAAGATTATAAACATTTATAGAGTTTGATGCTTTCCAGTAAAACGCAGTTTCATTGCCCCGCTCTTCCGTTTTTTGAAGAATACCGTTGCTTACTGCCGTCAAGCCTTTCGGCACAGTAATGCATACCGACGAGCTGTCGGCTTCATCATACAACAAATCTTTGCATGGCCAGAGTGTATGCGCCCCAATGCCTTCGCAAATAGTAGCAAACCACGGAGCGCCGTTGCGGTCGGTATTCCAAACTACCGGACAAAACCCGGCCAGCGTTATTGGTTTGCCTTCGTAACTGATGCTGATTGCGTTTGCCGCACCCTTTTGCTGCCGTGTTTTAAATACAACAAACAGCGCATTTCGTCTTCGGTAATAGCGCGGCGTTCCGCTTGTAGCAGTCAGGCTTTTGATTTTGTAACATGGATGCAGGTCGAGCAGGAGCGTATCAAAATCAGTTAAAGCCGCAAAGCTGATTTTCATGGTTGCGCTTAGCCGCTGCTCCTCAATGTTTGGTTTTACATCAAGCGCGTAATGCGTAACATCATAGCAGGTACGGAAATGGTTTTTGCTGCCGATGAGCCTGTCGTGCTTAAAAAAGCGCGGGTAATGGCCTTTTCGGGCGGTGTAGTATTTGAGGTAGGGGGTGTATTTGCAGCCGGTAAGGAGCAAGACCGAGAACAGCAAGAATAGTGCAGAGAGAAAACGCAGCATAAACGATGGATCAAGACATCAAATGTAAGCAGAGCGGCAAAACCGGCGGCATTAAGTGTAAACAGCAATAAAGCGATTTACCGCACCACAATTACTTTCTCGCGCCGCACAGCGTTTCCGCTGCGCAATTCAAGCACATACACACCAGCAGCAAGCGCATGCAAATCTATTTCGGTAGCCGAAGCTGTTACTAATAAAGCTGCTGTAAATATTGCACGAACGACGTATCCGGAATCGTCACATACTGCGCCTTGCCATACACAAACAAAAACGAAGCGAAGAAAAGCAGAATAAGTTTTTTCATGGGTCTGCGGGGTTTATATAAGCAAGTTACAAAAACTAACGGCAATCATTTAGCGGAAGGAAAAAGGAAAAACAAGTTTTTTTGAAGGCTCATTTTTCTTGGCTTTCTGTGCGGAACCGTTCTGTTTTTCGGGTGCAAGAAGCATTGTTTTTGCTAATGCAAAAAGCAAAAAATTGATGATTTTAAAGACGTTAATATGTGACTCTATAATCTAGCCACGTACTTGAGTTTTCGGGGTGACGCAATACAGAATCCTCTGGATAAGCAAACAAAGAGAGCGTATTTTTTAGATCAGTATAGTTTGCAAACAACCAGAAATAAAGGTTTTGCGACTCGTTCGTTTGGCCAGAGGCCGAAGTAAAAGCAAAACCCCGGGACTGTGATAGTTCATTAGCTATAAAAACAGTTCTTAAACCGTTGAATATATAAGAACCGTCTTTTTTTACTGTTATGCTGTCGCCGGGTAATAGTATAGCAACAGTGCTAATTTTTCCGGGAGAGCTCCAAGAGAATAATGTATCACCCTCCCTAAAGCAAATGGTATCGCCCGCATTATTCAACAAAAACCGTTGTGCTGAAGATGCGATAAACCGGGGTTTGACCAAAGAATCATAAACAAGAATACGATCCGAATATATTTTTACACTATGACCTCCTGAGTGATTGTAATAACAAACAGAATCGGGAGTTATCGCCCGAACCAATCTGCCGTCTTCGGTAAACTCAAAAGCAGAGCCGAACTCTTCGGGAGAATAATAATATAAAGGCCAAACAATGGGTTTTGAATAATGAAACTCGGCTAATTTTTTCCCCGAACTATAGTATAGGGTAAGCGTATCGTTTCTCAATAACATTCGGGTTATTTTTTTCCGGGTTGTCAAACAAATATCAAACAATGAATTTTCGATGTACTTATAATCGCCCGGGCCGGTTCGTTTATAATACATATCCCAGCGAAAATAGTTGTTGTTAGAGTTGGCAACAATGTGAATATTGGTGGGCCCGGCATTTCCTAAGGATGAATTAATATCGTTAATAATTGAAAGAAGCAGCTCGATGCTGTAATAATGCTTTCCCGAGAAGATTATACCCGACTTACAGAAAATATTCAGCGTATCCTTTACCGGATCAATAAAATCTATTTTTTGACGGAAAAACCCTTCCGGCTGAAAACCGCAAGAAACCACAGAGTCGTTTTGATACAAAAGCCCGAGCACGCCTACTTCCCAAATATCATGTATAAAAACACCCGACTTAATTGTGTTGCGCGAGTAGTTAAAAGTATCGCCGTTTGAAACTACATAATGAACAATATCGCCGTTGACATAGTTTTCGGAAACTTCCAATGAAGCAGAGGATGTATAAGAGCTATAATATGGGGTCTGTTTTTTGATGTAATAAACCGTATCGGCGCGCCAGAAAATAGATTCGGGAATAAAATATTCGGCAATAGAATGTTCTTCTCCCTCGCGCACCCCGTCTTTCCATTCCTGCGAATGGTCGAGCGTACCCATGCTTGTCCAGTGTTTTTGTGTGCCGTGCTTTTTACCGCCTTTAAGAAAATATTCGTCCTGCAGCATACCGTTTTTATAGTACGTTTTTATATGCGTCAGGCCATTTGTATGTGCAGCAACAACAGTATCCTTCATTTCCCGAAAACACCAATTCACAAACGGCAAAACCCGCCGCCCTTTA
Source organism: Bacteroidota bacterium (assembly GCA_046335555.1). Taxonomy (GTDB): domain Bacteria; phylum Bacteroidota; class Bacteroidia; order Palsa-965; family Palsa-965. Next base: position 16,107 of record JBKDHA010000120.1, on the reverse strand, counting down.
GGGTTGGAATGAATAATATTGATAAGCCCAAACTGAACACCCGAAACGCGGTTGCTGCGATTGATTAATCCAACCTGAACACCGGCAAGCTTTTCAGCCCGGCAGAATATTCCGGTCTGCAAGCCGTTGAATTGCCCCCCGCTTTTATTGCGCAGCAGCGATATTGAAACACCCGAAAAACCTTGTGATGCATAATTGTATATTCCCGAAAAGGCAAGGCCAGATGCATTTCCCGAAAATTTATTACCGATTCCGGAAACTGTAATTCCACGAAACAAACCGTCATATATACCCACAACACCACAAGCGGCAACACCACGAAATGCATCATCATACTGATGGCCGATGCCGCTAACTGAAATGCCATTACCGATTCCCCCCGTTTGCCAAAAACCGGCCACAGAAACGCCTTGAAACTGATAGTGAAGTGCAAAAAACGAGAACAAAGCGATGCCATCAAGCGTATCATATTCTGCAGAAACAGCCGGGCCAGAAACACCCCGCAAATGACCGACAGAAGTAAAAAGCGAGTGAACAATTATTCCATTTACAGCACCATAAGTGCTGAGCGTTCCAAAACCAAGAGCGATTCCGTTAAGTGTTTTTGCACCGCCACCTAAACTTAGCTCAATACCGTTTATCCGATAACCCGCTGTGTTCTGCCCGTAATAATCTGAAAATCCGTGCAGCGCTACACCGGTTACATTACGTCCTTTGTACCGCCACTTTAGAGAAACAACGGCCGCATGGTTTTTTTTCTGTGCTGCAGTCAACAAAGACGTATCGGCACTTAAAGAGTCCGACGGCTGTGAAAGTAAAGATTGGTGTGATAAGAGGAAACAACTCAAGAGCGCAATAAACCAGAAGAAGCATAGTCTACCGCCGCTTCCCGCCGGTCTTCCCTTTCCCCGATTTTGGCCTGTTTCCTTTATCATTCTTACCACCACTTTTTCGCGGCTTGGTTTCATCCCAATCGCCGGTAATGCGAAAACCGCTGCCGCTGCCGCCCGAAGGTTTTGCGGGCATTCCGGCCAGCTCAAAATCAAGTTGCTTTTTAACCAGGTCTGCGGTTTTTACAATGATCCGCACCTTGTCGCCGAGCGAAAATGTTTTTCCGGTTTTGAGTCCGCGCATACAATAACGCTCCTGCTCAAAAAAGTAACGGTCGTCGGTTAATGTTCGGATGTGTACCATGCCTTCGCACTTGCTTTCGGAAAGCTCTACAAAAAATCCGAACTCGGTAACGCCCGAAATAATGCCGTCAAACAAACCGCCGATTTTATCCTGAAGAAACTGAACCTGCTTGTATTTTATTGAAGCGCGTTCGGCTTCTGCTGCTACTTTTTCGCGGTCAGAACTGTGTTTGCAGAGGTGCTCAAGTTCGTTCTGCTCCAACAAACTTTCTTCCGACTTTCGTCCGGCATCCGTATCTAAATAAAACTGCAGCAAACGATGTGCAAGTACATCCGGATAGCGGCGAATAGGAGAGGTGAAGTGTGTGTAATATTTGAAACCAAGACCGTAGTGACCAACATTATCCGTCGTGTAAATCGCTTTTGCCATTGAACGGATGGCCAGCGTTTCAATCATGTTGGCTTCGGGCTTGTCTTTTACATCGGCAAGAAGTTTATTCAGCGAACGCGAAATCATTTGCTCGTTGCCGGTTTGGAGTTTGTAGCCAAACGTACCTACAAAATCAGAAAACTCTTTTACGCGCTGCGGATCTGGCGCAGGGTGTACGCGATACACATACGGACGGCGCAAATCGTGAACAATCTTTTTGCTTTTCTCGGCAGTATCACCGGCTTTGCGGCGCAGTGTTACATATTCCGCAACGCGGCGGTTGGCCAGCAGCATAAAGTCTTCGATGAGTTGGTTCGAATCCTTCATGACTTTGAAATAAACGCCGGTTGGATTTCCGTCGGCATCGAGATGGAATTTTACCTCTTCGCGGTCAAACGTAATCGAGCCGTTTTTCATACGCTCATCACGAAGCTGTTTTGCCAATTTATCGAGCAGCAAAAGTTCTTCGCGGTAATCGCCGGGTTTGCCCTCTAAAATTTCCTGCACTTCTTCATACGCATAGCGGCGCACTGAGTGAATGATTGTGCGGCCAAACCATTCGTTATGAATTTTTGCGTTTTCGTCCAATTCAAAAACTGCCGAAAACGTGAGCTTGTCTTCATTTGGCCGCAGCGAACACACGAAGTTCGAGAGAATCTCCGGCAGCATCGGAACAACACGATCAACCAGATAAACAGATGTTGCGCGCTCAACAGCTTCTTTGTCGATTATAGTGCCCGGCTTCATGTAATGCGAAACATCGGCAATATGCACGCCGACTTCCCAATGCCCGTTTTCGAGTTTGCGCACAGAAAGCGCATCGTCGAAATCTTTTGCATCAACAGGGTCAATGGTAAACGTTGTGATCTTTCTGAAATCCTGGCGGCGGGCAATTTCTGCTTCGGTAATTTCTGTTGGAATGCGGTCGGCAATTTTTTCTACATCAGCCGGAAATTTCCAGGGTAGACCGTATTCCACCATAATGGCGTTCATCTCGGTATTGTTATCGCCGGGCATACCCAGCACCGAGGTTACTTCGCCGTGCGGAAGATCGGAAGGATCGTCCCACGAAGTAAGTTTTACAATTACCTTTTGGCCTTCAGTAGCTTTCCCGATTTTGTCTTTCGGGATTAAAAAATCGGGGAGCTTGCGGTTGTCGGGCACAAAAAAGGCCACGCGGGCTTCGATGTGAAGTGTGCCGACAAACTCCGTGCGGGCGCGGGTAACAATGTCAATGACTTCGCCTTCTTCGCGACCGTCGCCTCGTTTGCGGTTAAAGACTTTTGCTTTCACCACATCGCCGTGGAAAGAGCCGTTTGTGAATCGGGCAGCAATAAACACATCGTCTCCGCCATCTTCGGGAATGAGGTAAGCGGCACCGGATTGCGTCATGTCTATTCGTCCGGCAACAATTCGGGAACTGGTTTTACTTCGGAATTTTCCGCGTTCCACCTCTTCGGCCAGCCCTTTTTTGGTAAAATCGTCGAGCAGCACAACCAGCGCCTGACGTTCGTCCTGATCGGTAATTCCGAGTGCGGCGCCCAGTTGTTTATAGTTCCAGGCTTTCCCCGGAGTGTTATTAAGAACTTCGAGAATTTCTTCAAAAAGGTGGCGTTGTTTTCGGTTTTTTCGAGCCATTTAGCTAAAACGAATAAAAAGAAAGTGATACAGAAGGGAGAAAAAAGCGTGTGTTAACAAAGAATTGAAAAGGCGGGTGTGGATAAAAGTAGGGTTTCAGCCAAAAATTTGTACCTTGTTTTTTCTATATTTGTTAACAAATAACCAGAAACTTTTCGTTGATTTGTAGTTATAGGTATGCGATCCAAGGCACGGATCGGGTATTTACCGGCAAAAAAAACACACATGAAACACCCTTACAAACCCTCAAGACGCCTGCTTCTCCCCTTGTTTTTGATGTTGGCACTCTTGTTTGGTGCGGCACAGCAAGCAAAGGCCTGTCACGCGCTGCCCATTATCAATGTTGTAGCAACAACTTCACCAACGGGTATTACCATTACCGGTGATTCAGATCCTGCTACATGCGGCTGCGGCCCATATTGGATGGAGGTTGAGGTTGCTTGTTCACCAACATCGTTCATCGGCACACCGCCGATTCCCAGCTCACCGCTTTGGGGAACAAACCCGTGGTATCATTCAGTCCTGAACCCCCCGGCTGCTGAAGCTTGCGTTCAGGAGCCTTATTTCCCGGTGTTCATTCCGTATGCACAGCTTTGTCCGGGAACAACGTATTATTACCGAATAAGGGAATTTGTTGAAGCCTCTGCAACAACAGGCAGTGCCTGGTCGGCAGCGGTTGCGTTTACTACACCCGGTGTTCCTCCGGTAACCACTATTCAGGCATCAAGCACCGGTTTGTATGCCGGCTGTCCGGGTGATACGATTGGCCTTCAGGCTAACGTTACCGGAGGTTGTCCGGGAGCTACTTTCAACTACACATGGGCTCCGGCTTCGGGCATTATTGGTTCTCCCAACCAGCAGAACCCGAGTGTTATCCTTGGTGCAGTCAACATCATTTACACAGTTACCGTTACAGGCGGCTGCGTAACCATTACCTCTGCTGATGATACTGTTGGTCTTACCATTGGGCCCCCGCCCATTGCCGGGGTGGCATTATCAACACCAAATATTATTTGCGCCGGAGATACTTCCCTTATTACACTTCAGGGAAATACATCACCCAACTTGCAGTGGTTTGTATCAACAACCGGTCTGCCTAACACCTTCTTTACCATTGCCGGGGCAACATCACCCAACTACAATACCGGCCCGATCAGCTCAACGCTGTTCTATCAGGCCATCGTAACAGGTTCTGGCTGGCCAAACGGAACGGGCTGCGGATCTGCAGCATCTAACATTATTCCGGTTTCTGTTTCGCCCTCACCAACAGCCAATGCGGGCTCAGACATTACCATTTGTCCCGGAGGCACAACAACACTGCAAGGATCCGGTGGCGGAACCTATCAGTGGCAAAGCGGCCCGGCAACAGCAGCATACACTGTTTCACCCGCAGTTACAACAACCTACACGCTTGATGTAACCAACGCTACCGGTTGCGACGACAATGATCAGGTTACTGTATTTGTAGCTCCGGCTTCGGTAACCGCCAGTCCGGCAGTAAGCATTTGCGCCGGATCGCAAACCATTCTTATTGCAACCGGCCAGCCCGGCATGACCTACAACTGGCAGCCTTCTGCCGACATTACCGGATCAAACACACAGGCTAACGTTACTGCTACACCCAGCGTAACCACCACCTTCACCGTTATCGGTACCAACAATGCCGGCTGCGCGGATACATCATTCGTAACCGTAACCGTAACTCCTCCGCCGTCAGTAACTGCAACTGCTTCTGCCAGCCCGATCTGCGCCGGCGGAACATCAACGCTTACTGCAACAGCGCAGAGCAACACCACCTTCACCTGGCTTCCCGGTCCGGCAAACGGAAACACCTACCCCGTTTCTCCGCTTGTTACCACAACCTACACAGTAACAGCCAACACAAACGGTTGTATCGACACCGCCAGCGTTACTGTTATTGTTGATCCGGTACAGTCAATTACCGCAGGTCCTGATTTCGATATTTGTTCGGGAACAGTTGGAACCATTGGCGTACCCCCGCAAGCTGCAGGATCAACATACAGCTGGACAGGTCCGTCAATTGTAGGTTCTTCAACAGGTTCAAGCATTACCGTTCAGCCAACAGGCACCACTAACTATACAATTACAGTAACATCGCCCAACGGCTGTATTTCTACTGATATTGTTCAGGTTACCGTTCTTGCTGGTCCGAACGTAACAGCTTCTGCAGGCGACTACACACTTTGTCAGGGAGCAAATACAACGCTTACCGCAGCAGGAGCAGCAAACTTCCAGTGGATTCCGAACGTGGCGCTTGGCTCTCCGAACTCAGGCACAACCTCTGCCGGCCCGCCGAACAATACAACCTACACCGTTATCGGTACAGATGCCAACGGATGCACAGACACAGCAATGGTTAATATCACCATACTGCCGCTTCCCGAAATTTATATGGAAACAACACCGTCTGAATGCGGCGACAGTACAGGAACAATTACACAACAGGCTATTCTGGCCGGCACATCACCTTTCAGTTTCCAGATTGGCAGCCAAACCTACAACAGCTTACCGATTACCGGTCTGCAGCAGGGAACCTATAACGTAACCACAACCGATGCAAATGGTTGTGTAAATACAGGTCCGATTACCGTTGGTGTTGTAAACACAGCAACAGTTTCGGCAACAGCGAGTACTATTTTCGGAACAGCACCACTCTCTGTGAATTTCAGCGCATTTGGTTCACCCGGAGTAAACAACTATGCATGGAACTTTGGTGATTCTGCACAAACAACTGCAAATACACAAAACACATCGTTCATCTACACATCGCCCGGTGTTTACACCGTGTTTGTTTCGGGCTGGAACGATATTCAGGGTTGTGAGCGCGTTATTTCCATTACAATTACAGTTGTTGAAGAAGCAACCGTAGTTATCCCCAACGTTTTCTCTCCCAACGGCGACGGCCGCAACGACGAGTTTCAGCTTGATGTAACCGGCGTTAAAAACATTAACGTACAAATTCACAACCGCTGGGGCAATAAGGTGTATGACGGTAATGTAAGTGGACTTTCAGGAGGCCAGCAGCAGGTATCTGTTTGGAACGGCATTACCAACGGCGGCAATATGGCCGAAGATGGTGTGTATTACTACACATTTGTAATTGAAGGCTACGACCAGAAAATGTACAACTACGCCAGCTTTGTACACCTGCTCAAAGAGCGAGTGAACTAAGCCACAAAGTCAAACCAATTCCGACGGCTCATGCAAACTGCTTGAGCCGTCTTTTTTTGCCCGACCACGAAAAAAACTTTCAAAAACTTTTGAAAGTTCAAAAACTGTTATATCTTTGAATCATGAAACTCGACGAAGCAAAAGAAAAATTCATTCAGGCCTGGGGCACATTAGGTTCCAGTTGGGGTATCAGCCGCACCATGGCTCAGGTGCATGCGCTGCTGCTTATTTCGCCTGATGCATTGAGCGCCGACGAGATCATGGAACAACTCAGCATTTCACGCGGTAATGCAAATCTGAATGTGCGCGCGCTTATTGATTGGGGCTTGGTGCAGAAAGAGCTTCGTCCCGGCGAACGCCGCGAGTTCTTTGTCGCTGAAAAAGACATCTGGAAAGTATTCCGTCAGGTTGCCAAAGAGCGCCGCAAACGCGAATTAGAGCCCATGCTGAATGCTTTGGAAGCATTGCGTGAAGTAGAGAACTCGGCCACAGATCGCCACGCAAAAGCGTTTTCTGATACGGTTGACAGTATCTACAAACTCGGCACCAAGGCCGATAAAACATTAGACACCATGATTAAAGCAGAAGAAAATTGGTTTCTCGGAACCATCATGAAATTAATGCGCTAAAAAATTTGCCCAAATCTTTCAAAACATACTGAAAGTATAATATATAACATAAAGACGAAAAGACATGGAAACCACACTTAAAAAAACCGATGAGGTTCTGCAGTTTGTTCTACTGATTTTGATTGTGATTTGTGCAATCAGCATTTGTGGCTGGATGTTCCTGAAGGTTTTGTTTCTTGCTTTGGCTGTTTTGCAATTGCTGAGCGCAGGCATAAGAACACTTTTTGAATTCAAAAAAACCAACTGGCACCGCCGCACATTAAGCGCATATTGGATTGCTGTGGGTGCCTGGGTGCTGTTAATTAGTGTTGTTTGGGGGCTAAGTTCATTTCGGGAATCAATGTTTTTTCAAATGCTTCTTTCTGCACCTATAGCTATATGTTATTACATAGAGATTTCGCAAGAAAAAGCGGAAGTACGCAGAATTACAGAAACAGCAGAGAACGCCCGATTAGCAGCAATGGTGAAGTAAACGTATTAAAAAATAAAAGTCATGGAAAAGAAACAAATAGCCATAGAAGCCACACTGCAGACCGTACTGCTGTTTATCTCGATTTTTTTTATGCTCACAATCATTCTTTCTCCCCTTGCTTTATTTTCTATGCTGGCTTTGCTAATCGTACAATTGATCAGTTCAATTAATCGGGCAAATCAAGTGGACGATGGAAAGAAAGTGGTGTATATCATGTACTGGATTTTAGCCGGAATTGGAGCAATTGCAAGTGTCTGGCTCTTGTTTCAGGGAGAATGGGTGCTTACGTATCGCTGCATGCTGTTGCTCCTTGCTGTGATGCTTATCTATTTTATTATTTCAATGTCAATGCCCGTTCGTTACAAAAGCGAGCAATCAACCTTTAGCTATTTACCCCCTTCTGTAAGCAACGAATTTCAAGCTCAAATGTGGCAGGCCTGGCAAAATGAAATGGCGAGAAAAGCTTGGGAAAATACGCAGGCGTGGAACAATTATTATCAGCAAAATTATAACAAGCAGCAACCCTTTAACTTCTAACCGATGTCAATCCGAGAGTGAAAAGCATTGAAGAATATCAGCGATACACAGTATGTGCTTACTCGAATTTTTCTGAAGTGAAAAGATGGACAGCTTCTAAGTAAAAACACAATTAGCATGAACTCCGCAAAAAAAATCCTGCTTTACGATGCTGAATGCCCGTTTTGTGTGGCCTATACCTCCGCCTTTGTAAAGGTGGGTATTATGCAGGAAGACGAGCGCCGTCCGTTTTCATCGCTCAACGAAGACTCCTTTTTAACTCGGGTTGATGAGCAGCGGCAGGGCAACGAAATTCCGATAGTAGATGTTGCCGGAGGAGCAACAGTGTATGGTGTTGATGCCCTGCTGATGTTGCTTGCCCGCCGCTGGCCAATGCTGCAGAAGGTTTTCGCAAAAGGTTTGCTGCGCCGCATTGTAGATTCGCTTTACGCGCTTATTTCTTACAACCGCCGCATTCTGCTTCCCCGGCAGTATTCAACACTAAAGCATAGTTGTGCGCCGGCATACAACACAAAGCAGCGGCTGCGGCTCATTGTCATTTGCATTTTGGTTGCAGTGCTTGTTACAGCCGCCTTCGGCGGCGCCGTTGCCGGCGCTTCCGGAATGCCGGCCACATCAGCAAAAATTGCTGCACTGCTCGCCTGCGGAACCGGATGGGCATTGCAAATGAGCATTGCGGTTCTTCTGCTGCGCCGCAACGCATGGGATTATCTCGCGCATCTTGCTGTTCTGCAACTGATCGGTGTTGTGGTTTTGCTGCCTGCATTGGCAGTGCTGCCGTTTTTCCCTGTAGCCGGATTGGTAACCGCAGCAGTTTGTGTGGCTCTCAGCAGCACGGTTATGTTGCGCGGACATATCAGACGCATCAATGCACTCGGCTATTCGCAACGCTGGACGTACAGCTTGGCGCTGCTGCTGGCAGCATCGGCAACAATTACAACACTTGTTTATCTGCAAAACATAAATTGATCATGAACCCGCTCAAACAACTTCCGATTACTTATACCGGCGAACTGCATGAAATACGTCTGATCAATTTTTATGTTGATGCCGATGAAGTCAAACACCTGCTTCCTGCGCCGCTGAAATTGCGGTTGTTTAATGGTCGTGCTCTTATTTCAATGATCAATGTTCAGTTGCGCAACATGCGTACAACATTTATGCCCGGAGGGCTTGATTTCAGCTATTATCACGCAGGATTTCGCTTGCTGGTTGACGATAGCCATTTGAACGGTGGCGAAACAAAAGGCGTTTATTTTCTCGAATCATTTACCAATAAACCCTTGATGCAGTTGGGCGGAAATTTGCTCACGAATTATCGGTTTTCTTCCGCGAAAATAAATGTGCTGAGCAACATGCTTGAGTTACGCAGCGGCGATAAATTTCTGAACTGGGCAATTGATCCGGCGCACTCAGGCAGTGAAAATCTTAAAGAGCTTCAGAACGTTGTTGCATCAATTGACAGAGCATACACAGTGAACAATGGCCGAGAACAGATGGTTCGCATCCTGCGCGAACGCTGGCCGATAAGACCTGCAGAAGGTTATTTGTTTGAAACCAACTTTTTTAAAACAGCAGAGCTTGCAGGAGTTTTTGTTGTTGACACCAAAATTGATTACACATGGCTTCCGGTAAGCAAGTTAAGCGCATCCTGATTTTAGGAGCAAACGGACAAATCGGGCGAATGCTTTTTGAGCAGTTATCGCGCATGTTTGCAAACGCAGAAATTATAGGAGCCGTTCGCGCCCGCCATTTTCATTTTGAAGGTGTTGGGGCTGATGCAAGGCGGCATTCGGTAATATTTGATGCAACAAAAGATCTGTGGAGAAACGGAGTTGTTGATGTTGTTGTGAATTGTGTTGGCGCAATAGAAGGAAGTACGCAGCAGTTGTTTGACGTGCATGTAAACACAACAGCAGCACTGCTGCGCAGCCGGGCGGAAATGGGCAATCCGGCAATCATTCAGGTATCTGCATTGGGTGCAGACAGTACAAACCCCTCTGTGTTTCTGCGCAGCAAAGCAATGGCCGATGCCTTGTTGTTGCGTGAGGAACGTACCTGGGTGATTCGCCCGTCTGTTGTATGTACGCCCGGCACAGTGCTGGTGCAGCGCATCAGAAGTTTGCGAAAACTTTCGGCCATAGCAGCAAATCATATCTGGCTTCCGCAGCAGGTGATAAACACACGCGTTCAACCGATAATGCCCGGCGATCTTTCGCAATTAATAGCTGCGGTTATTACCGAAGAGCCGGCACAGAAAATTATAAATGCAGCAGGAGCCGATGAAATTTCGTTTGGCGAATTGTTTGCGGAGGCCGGAATGCGCGTACACCGGTTTCCGGGCTTTTTGTTTGCCGCCGCGGCGCGGTTACTGAAACCGCTGCTTCGGCAGTATGCGGGCCGTGAGCAATTGCTGCTGATGGGGATCAGCAACACAGCATCAACAGAGAATCTGCAAAAACTGCTGGGCAGAAAACCGCAAACGACACGGGCGTTCTGGAAGTCGCAGCTTGATTCGGATCTCCGCCCGCGGGTTGATTTCAGCACGGTGTTTGCCTGACGTGCCGAAACAGTACCGGCGAAATTAGCGGATAACCCGAATCATGCTGCTGCTGCCGTCTTCAAAACGGCATTCGATAATGTAAATGCCCTGAATCCAGTTTTCGGTATTTATCGGCTGCGACGAAAACGGCGCAGCGTAAATTATGCGGGCGTGAATATCACGAATGGTAATGTATTCAGGATTGCTTTGTCCCGATTCAGGAACGATATTGAGTAAGGTTTGTGTTGGATTTGGGAAGCACCTGACGCGGCGGTTCGCTCGTGGCCGTTCGCCAATACCGGTTCCGTCGAGCACAAAAATCGGGACCACAATAGAATCGCCGGTCGAAAACTGAGGATCGGAAACAATAGGCCAGATTACAATTACATTGCCCCCGATTCTGAAAAATCCCTGCTGATTTGCATCGCTGATCGGGAACTGAAAAATAATTGGAATGGTATCAAAGGCATTAATTGTAAGTTGGGGATATAAAAGAAAAAGAAAAGGAATATTACCGTTGCCGGTATCCACATATCCGGAAATTGTAATTGTATCGCTGTAGGTAATCGGACTTAAATTTCCCAGCACAGCTCCGGCAATAATTGAATCGCCGGTAGAAACCGTGTCGGGTACGCCAATAAGTACCGGAGGATAAAAACCGATATAGTTTTGTGCGCGAAGCAGAGGCGAAAAAAGAAACGCCATCAACAGAAAAATACCGCTCAAATAAATGCGGCTGCGGGATATAAACGAACGGGCTCTCATGGATCTGTAAACATTTCGTAACATACAAAGTCAAAAATAAGGGAGGAAGTGTAAAAAAAACACCCTATTTTCGATAAATCTTACGTGTTCAGCTATGCAAGTACTACAGCAGATAATTGGTTCCATGAACAAAGAGGAGGTACGCCACCTCAAACTGTACATGAGTCGCACCAATGCCGGTGAAGACCGGAAAGATATAGAGCTTTTCGATTATATCCGCCAGAATTATGAGAATTATCAGGAGGATCGCATTCAGCAGAAGCTGTATAAAGGCAAAGACAAAAATGCGCTGTATCGGCTCAAAAACCGGTTGCTTGATGATCTTGGCCGAAGCATTGCACTGCAGTATCTTGATGAAAATGAATTCGGACAGATCGTTCATTTACTTACGCTTGCAAGGCTCTTTTCGGCCAGAACTCAGCCGGCGGTAGCTCAACATTACCTTCAGCGAGCTGAACGTAAAGCACTGTCGCTCGACAGTCCCGAATTGCTTGATCTTGTTTATGGCGAATATGTTCGTTTTTCGCAGGAAACACCCGAACAGAATCCGGCAGAGTACATCCGCCGCCGCAAGCAAAACCGTGAGCAGTTAACCCGCCTTCAGGAGATCGACGATATTCTTGCTGAGGTTGTTTACAACATTCGTATCTCACAAGGATTCTCCAAGCAAGACTACAGGATGATTGAAGCGCTGCGGAAAAAAGCAATGGCTTTTGCCCGCACAAAAACCGGACGAACAAGCACACAGGTAAGATTTAAAGTATATCACTCACTGAGCCGCATTCTTCTTCAGAAAAACGATTTTGTTTCTCTTGAAAAATACCTTCAGCAAACCTTTGATGAGTTTACCTCTGAAAAGCTTTACACCAGAAACAATCACGATACCAAACTTCAGCAATTAACCTACCTCGCAAACGCACAATACAAAAACAAGAAGTATGATGAATCGCTGGCAACAGCAGCAATGCTGCATGCCGCGATGAAAGAATACGGCGGACTGCTGCACGATAAATTTCTGATGTATTATTACAATATTTTGGTAATTAATTATTCGGTAAAAGACAGAGACAAAGCTATTTCAATTCTCAATGAAGCCAAGGAAAGCACGGTTATCAGAAAGCTTCCTTTTTACCTTGTATTTATTTACTTTAATTTATCAGTACTTCATTTCGATAAGGGTGATTATAAAACAGCCTTACGTCACCTCTCGCGGCTAAAAATGGAGCAGGGTTTTGCAACACTCGATGAGCAGTTGCGTATGAAAATTGAGGTAGCAGAACTGATTCTTCGTTTTGAGTTGGATGATTATGATTTTCTGGAGCGCCGCATCATTCAGGTAAAGAAAGATTTTGCGGTACTCATGAACACTCGCACCGGAAAACGGCAGCAGGAGCTCATGAACATCTTAACCGCGATGATGAAACTGCAGGGCAGCGTTCGCCGCGATAAGCCGCTGGTGAAGCGAATTCAGAAGTTTATTGATGCAACGAAAGATCTTCCCGAGGAGGATGTAATTAACTACACGGCCCGGCTGCAGGAACGCATCGGCTGAGGTTACTGATTTGCAGCGCGGCGTTGTTTGTTTTTCTTCGCATTTTCCCGCTGAAGATCGGCTAAACGGCCTTGCCAGTATGCAGAGCGCTCCGGGTTTCCGTGATTCTGATAATACATTGAAAGCTGGTACATGCGCATCTGGTTGGTCGGATTAATTTCTGATGCCTGATCCATGTATGCCACTGCTCCTGCGGTATCTTTTTGCATCAGCCGGATATTCATCATTGCTGTTAGCGGCATGTCTGATTTAGGGCTGTGAAACTGCGCACGGGCAAGCAATTTCATGATGGCCGGTTCTGCTGCAGAATCTTTGCGCAGCATAATTTTCACCAAAGGATCGTAAGCAGCAGCATAAGCCGAATCAGTTGCAATGCACCGGCGCAAATAATACATCGCCGAATCCGGCTGCCGCAAACTGTCGCAGGTAACGCCTAGATTAAACAAGCCTTCTGTATAATCGGCTTTCAATTTCACCGACATCAGCAGACAGGGTTTTGCGTTTGCAAAATCGCGCGCAAAGAAATATGTTGTACCGAGATTGCTCCACGCCGTGTAGTAGTTGGGTGAAATTTCGGTAGCCCGTTTGTAATAATCACGCGCTTCACGGAACAGGAGTTGTGCAGAGTCGCGCTTGGCATTTCCGGCGCTAAACGCAGCCATGTTGTTCGTGCTTCTGCCGCGCTCAATAAACATATTGCCTTCATAATTCAGCCGTGCACCGTCGGCCGAAAGCAGAGAACCCAGCAACATATTTGCCTTTGCCGACTCGCCGAGGTATTCCATATCGTTGATGTAGAGCGTGTGCTTGTCTTGCCAGTCTTCGTTACGCACAACCGAACGAAGCGAAAAAATGGCTGCTACTCCCAGCAGTACAAGCCGTGTTCGCGACGATTCGGCCGCGCCCCAGCGGAACATTTCGGGCGCAAGTTTGGTAAGCCTGAAAACACCCCAGACAACAGCAATGCTGAAGCCCAGTCCTGCGGCATACGTAAAACGTTCGGCCATGAGTCCCGGTGCGGGCGATATCAGATTCGAGTAAAAAAAGATGTTGATCAGATAAAACAAAATGCCGAAGCTGAGAATGCTGCGTGTGCGTAAGCCTTTCAATGCAATTACAAGCAATGCAATATGTGTGAGCGCGCCGGCAATAGCAAACGGATCAGACCACGTTACGAGCTGCACATAGTTTTGGCCGTAGTAGTAAACAAGCGGATGCGGGAAGATATGCAGCCAGAGATAACGCCCCAGCACATGCGCCGCGGTTGCCGTTTTTGTAACGAAGCTTGTTTCGGCTGTAATGGGGTTCTCAAACGACTGAAATTCGCGAACAGATTCGGGTAGAACGCCGTTTTTGATCAGCAGCACAAGCACGGCAGCAAGCACAAGCGGGCCCATATACATTGCAATGCGCGTAAGTTTCGCGTCGGTGAAAAACCACAACGACATTGGAATTAACACATAAAACGGCATTATGGTTGCTTTTGCAAGCATGCCCGCAAAAAAACACAGCGGAAACAAAACCATAAAAAACCACTTTCTGCTTTCGTGAAAACGCCATAAAAAATACATGCTGCTCACACCAAAAAGAATAGCCAAAAGCTCATCGCGGCATTTGATATTATCAACGGTTTCGGTGTGCAGCGGATGTACCAAAAAAAGCAATGCAATGAAGAACGAAAACCAATTGCCCTGCGCGCTGAACCAGCGACGCAGCAAACGAAACAGCAGCACAACGGTAAGTGCATACAGCAGCACATTTATGAAATGACTCACCTCCGGTTTCTCGCCGAAGAGTTGTATCTCTATGGCAAAAGAGGCAACCGTAACCGGACGATATGAATATCCCGATCCATCATTGTTATAAAATGTTCGGGAAGTAAAAATTTCGGGAATTGCCTTTATGCCCTTTTGCGTAAGCTTATTACTGCCGGCGGTATAAAACTCATCATCAAGTGCATACTTGTTGAAAATGCCATTTCCAAAAACCAGAAATGTGATGACAACTAAAGCGACACTGAAAGCGTGACGACGCAAGAAACCGGGCTGAACCGGCGGCTGTTTTTTTGCTCCTGACGATTTTGCCGGAGCCGTTTTCTGTTTTTTCGACATAGTAGAATGAACAAGCGGCGGTTAAAAGTAAGTAAAAACCATTGTTATCGGTTTAGGGCTTATTTATACATTTGTTAGATTAGTAAAGCCCCCAAGAAAACCTCATACTCAAAACGATATCATGAAACAAATTCTACGTTTGCTAGTGCTTGTGCTGGCGTTGTTTTCGGCGACGAAAACGAATGCCCAATGCGCTAACGACAATGTACTCACAGCAGGAAGCCTTACACCGGTAACCCTGAACGTTCCGGTTGGACAGACCATTACTGCGGGACAGTACATGCTTGCTTTTGTTCAGGCTGGTGCATCTTACACCGTATCAACTTGCGCAAGCACCTCATCGTTTGATTCGCAAATTACCGTTTACAACGATCTCACAGGTGCGTTTATCGTTTACAACGACGATTTCTGCGGACTGCTTTCATCGGTGTCGTTTACTCCAACATTTTGCGGATATGTGCGTGTACTTGTTGATCGCTTTTTCTGTACCACTACAGCAGATACCTGGCTTGTGCAAATGACACAAACATCGCCGGGAGCGGGTTTGCCCTCACTAACAGCTTCTGCCGATATTTCGGCCTGCAACAACTCCACAGTGCAAATCGGTATTAACGGAAACGGGACAGGAGGTACCTTGCCATACACCTATAGCTGGTTGCCGGTTACTAACCTGGCAACGCCAACGCAACCGCAAAGTACAGCTACGGTTACGGCAACGACATCCTATACGCTTACACTTACTGATGCCAATGGTTGTTTGGATATCGATACCGTTGACGTAACACTTCTTCCGAACCCCGTTGTTAACCTTGGGCCTGATACCACAGCCTGCGGAACATCATTCCTTCTTGATGCCGGTAACCCCGGAAATAATTACCTCTGGAGCACCGGCAACGGAACACAAACACTTACAGTTACTCAGCCCGGCAGCTACAGTGTATCTGTACTTACTCCGCAAGGTTGCATTGGATCCGACAACGTAGTAGTAGGTTTTGTTCCGAACCCTGTTGTGAACGTAGCGGATACAGTAAGCTGTTCAAGTGCCGTATTGCTTGATGCAGGCTCAGGTTTCAGCAATTATGTATGGAGCACAGGCGATACCACCT
>JBKDHA010000119.1:0-6815 GCA_046335555.1 Bacteroidota bacterium | reverse complement strand
CATTTATTGCAGAGCCAACCACGTTACCCGGATTCCAGGTATAGGAAACGGCATTACCCACCACGCTAAGCAAAGTAGAGTTGCCCACGCAAATATCGGTAATGCCCAAAATCCGCAATTCCCCCCAAACACCCCCAAAACGGGATAAAAAAATCCGCAATTCTTTAAAATACTTGCCAGTATTGATATTGAGCCAAAAGCCGCACCGGGGTGAAAAAATCCGCAAGTAAGCGGCGCAAACGAAAAGCGGCTGTTTTACCTTCACTTTCTCAGTTTCTTTGCCTTGCTTTTTTCAATAAACTTTACTGGTTCTTTCGCTTGTATTTCTTCAGTGGCTTCTCTTACCGGAAAATCAGGATTATGCAAATAAAGCCGGTCGAAAGCGTTTGCAGTGGATTTGCCGAACATTGAAAAATAAAGCTCGTATGTTTTGGTTAGGGCATCGTTCATAGATTTAGCATAGAGCGGCTCGAAAAATTCAAAATCGCTTTTACATTCTTCCACAATGCAAAGGCATTTAAAAAAACGTGCGTCTTTAAGTTCCTTTTTACGGTTGTAGATATACAAATCCTCTAACAGCCGCAGTTGAAACACAATTTTAAAATACTGTGTTTCGTATCGTTTTCTTATCCCTGCGGTTAACTCAAAATAAAGCAGTTGCCCGGCATCGTATAGCTTCCAGAACTTCGCATCTTCATTTTCCCAATAGAACAAATTGCATTCGATGTGTTTTTCGTCAGCATTTGCAAACTTATTCGGTATCAGATTAAGGTCGGCATCTAAAATTCCTTCTTCGGGAATGTGCAGTTCAACGGGTGTACCATCTTCAATTAAAATTCTTTTTTTGGTTTCCGTATCGTAAAAATTACCGAACCGGTACAGTGCTTTTATCTGTTTCATAGACAGTAAATATTTCTACCAATATAAACGATTTGAAATAATAAAGCGCACCCGTAATTTTCAGTAAATACGGGATGCAGCACAAAAAAAGCCCCTGCCCCCGCTCCCGCAGATATTGCGGGAGCGGGGGCAGGGGCAACAACAACAACCTGTTTATTACCTTAACTAATTACCAAATTAAGCAACTTATCCAACTTATCCCGGTAGTTCATCAGCCGGATTTTCCAACCCTTTTTGTGTTCAATCCATTCTATCTGAACCGGGCGGATAAAACGGGCGACAAAATTTTTTAGTCGGTAGTTGTATTTCAGAAAAGGTGTACATGCACTAAACTGAGCAATAATGTATTGATAAACACATTTTGCCATTGCCGAAACATACATAAACACAAGGTTACTGTTCATATCCGAAAATGGTACACGTTTCCAGTTAAAGTCATAAAGCAAGTCACGAAAATTATTTTCAGATTCCCCCCGCTGATCGTAGATATTGACCACATCAAGATCAGACACAACATACTCAGTAGAACCTTTTACCTTTTCCATTTCGTTGGTAATTATTCCCCGATACTGATACTCAATAACACCCGGTTCTTTTGACTTATTGAAACGGGTAATTACAAAGCGGAACTTATTCTCATCATCAAAGGGGAAAAACTCAACTGAGCCTATTTCTTCCTCCCGGCCATGTATAAAGATTTTTTTCCATTTTGCAATTCTAAATTCATCCGTCATATCCTCGGTATTTGCTACACGGATGAAAAACTTTTTACTGAGCCGGTCAAGCATGAAAATAATTTCCTTTTGATAGCTTGCCGCGTCCATACGAATAGCGTGAATTTTTATATTGTGCTTATCTAAACGGACAAAAACATCTTCCAGTGCTTCCTTAATCCTATATGCCGCCGGGGTATTTCCGTTGCGGGCTTCGATACACACCGGTATTTTATTAATCATACTT
The DNA here is from genome assembly GCA_046335555.1 of Bacteroidota bacterium. Taxonomy (GTDB): domain Bacteria; phylum Bacteroidota; class Bacteroidia; order Palsa-965; family Palsa-965. Next base: position 4,955 of record JBKDHA010000119.1, on the reverse strand, counting down.
ACAGCCGGACTATACCCTAAAAAACCTTTATAGGTGTGTTTACAGTCGAACTTCTCAACCGGTATGGTCGTGCCGTCGTAATCAAGCATATAGCTTTCATCCTCTTTGAGCAGTTCAAGCCGTTTACAAAGTTCAATCAGTAAATCATTCATTAACTCATTGCGGTTAAAATAATGAGTTATACCACTGGCTTTACTGGTGTGTACTTCATCTTTGGTGGCAAACTTTCTGAAAATCCGGCTTACTTGATCTGGAGAGCAAAGCCGGGCAGCAGGAATTTCTGCAAAGGCATTGTATATCCCTTCTGTCGTAATGTCTTCCAATCGTTCAGCCCCACAGAGATTGGCATAAATCCAACCTAAAAAAACGTCGCTGTATTGGTAGCGGGCTTGCTTTGCCCGTTTACCTAACCGGGACTGAAACAGTTCCGGGATATTCAAGCGATTCAGAGCGGCAATTACAAAACTAATGCCGCCAAATGTTCCGATATGTTCATTATGAGATTTCATGTTTATCAATATACAGTGCTGTAATTATGCGTTTGCACTTAACGCATTTTTAAGCAGCACCAAGTTTTCATCTTCTGCCCTCACCATAATATCGAGTGCATTGTACCAACTTTCAAATTCAGCAGAATGTTCGTCCTCACATAGCAAATACACCTGTGTAATGGGCTGTTGTGTGCGAAAGGTTAATCGCTCAAATTCTGCTGCATAACTGGCATAGCTAATACCTGCTGTACTTGCATTGTCAATAAATGCTACTTTGTAGATCAGGTTATTTCTGTGTGTTACAAACAGATCTTTCCACTGTGTTTTATTTTCAGGTATATAGTGATACAGGGCTTTGCGCTGTGTAGTCAAATTTTCTTTTATTCCTAACCCTTTGAGAAGTTCAGAAAAATTACCCAACAGATCAGGCGCAAAATACATTACAGGAAGTTGTCTGCTGATCGCGTTTGCCAGTTTCAGGCCGCAGCGTGTAGCTGTTTCGGTGTCTTGTGCTACAATACCGATACGTACACCCTGAAAAAGTTGCCCGGTTAAAGTAAGCCAGTTTTGAGGGAGGTATAACAGGTTGCTTTCTTTGGTTTCATTGCTGGTAAGTCCCGATAAACCGGCAGTTGAATTAATTCGTTGTTCTTCGCTTTCTTTAATGGGTTCAATCAAAATTTGCGGTGCTTCTACAACCGGAATTTGTAGTTTTTGTAGTTGCTGCGGTACTGCCGTAAACGATGCTATTGAATTAAGCAGTAGTTTTTGAGCAAGCAAATTAACGTCCGGCTGTTCACCGTTTACGATATGTAGCAGTTTGGAAAGATTCACTAACTGCTGGTATCGGTCTAACGGTAGGGTAAATTCTATTTTTGCTGATTGATTGTACATAGTTTTTTTGTTTAGGGTTACTATTTATCATCTTCGTCTTCATCATCCTGCTCGTCTAAATCCTGAGCCTTTTCTTTTAAACGTTTCCGTTTTTCGCTTTTCTCTAATTCAGCTTTAGTTTCAGGATCAATGAATGCTACTTGTGAAAACTTTACTTTAGGTACAAACTCACATAGGTAGTAACGGGCGTGTGTAAGTTTTGCCCTGAAATACAAACTGAGTTCAAGACTGCTTTGCTGTCCTTTTGAAAGTTGCTGCCCGGTAAGATCAGCCGCCTCATTTGCTAATTCATGCAGCGGATAATTAGACGGTAAAGCTGTATAATATTTGCTTGAACGCAGTTCAATGAACGCCTGTACTAATTGCAGATGTACCTGACGGGGAATTGTTCTGCGCAAACTTAACCGAAGAATATTTTCAATTAAGCAACGCAGCCGGAGCGAAACCCATTTTACCGCTTTCAGTTGTTCACCGTACCAATGTTGTGCGGAATTATTAAACATATATAAATTGTTTATCCGCTCTTCAAAATGCACGATTTGCTGAACCAGATTAGATTCTATCCATTGGTAGGGCTTTACGTTTACGGTTTGTGACTGTGCTATTTCTTTTACGCTAACCGGTTGTTCTTTAGGTTTTACGGGGGCTGCGGGCTTTATGCTTTTCTGGCTAACGTCTGGGGTTTCTTCGGGTTGCTCGATTTCTGATTCTTCCGTTTCTTCATTTACGCTAAACGCTAAATCTTCCTGCTCCGTTCCATTAAGGAAAGAACTGTTTACGGTATGCAGTAAATTACCCTGCCGGGAATAATAGGCTAACTGTTTACAGGTATCGTTACAGTATTTTTTCGTGTTCCGGGCAAATTGTTCTATTTCAGTTCCGCAATATTCACACTGCTTACTCATGGCTTTTCACTTTACGTTAAACGCTAAAATTGTTTTCTATTTCACTCGTTGAGTTGGGTGAAAGGTGGGTGAACATTCCGTAATCACTCAGCAGCACTTCTATATTTTCGATGATCTCTTTACTGTGCGGGTGTGCTTGCGGGATGCTGACATTAAGCCATACCGTAGAATCAAAAACGTTAATTGCTGAAATGCTGTTAGGCAGTTTGTTTTTGATTACAATTTTCAAAATGTCCATAAGCATGATAACCGGAACGGGAAATACTTTTCTGATACTATTTTCTGACTTTTCCATGTTGTTTTGTATTTGGGGTTATTAATCGAGGTAACTATTTCCGCTGAGTTTACCGTTATTACGACCTGCGCTTTTTTCAGACGCTGACTCATTGGGGTACTCAACCTGAAGTTGTTCGCGTATTTGCGAAATCTTTTTTCTGATTTTTTCTAATTCTTTACTCTGCTCTAAGAGTACTTGAATCATTTCCTTTTGCACTTCAACCAGCTTATCCAGTTTGCTTTTTGTCCCTGCCGGGTCTAATACCTTGTATAATATCAAACCCAATGCTGTGCTTGATATTGCCGGTTGATTCAGCAGATTAAATATTTCTTTTGCTTGCCCTGTTAGCAGATTATCCAATATGCCGTTTGAGGTGCTGCTGTCCTTTGCTGTTGATTTATTTTCGTCGCTCATCACAGTTCGAGTTTATGTTAAACACTTTAGTTTACTTTGATTGATACTCATCTTTTACACTTGCAGTGTTTTGTACACCCGATTGCAGAAAAGAAAAAAACCGCAATCTGTTTCAAAAAACAGGTTGCGGTTTTACGTTAAACGATAACTGCCGCCTGAATTTTAAATCAATATTACGGCAGCAAATAGCGATAAGTCGTTTGTGTGAACCTTCATGCAAGGTTCACAAGTAGTTCAATTACTCTCGTATATCGTTCTTTATCAGTATAGTAAGGTGCGTTATGGCGTTGTACAGTTCTTTCAAATTTGATTTCGTTTTTACCTCAGCAATTCCCTTCGCTGATAACGATTGACGTAAAGTATTTACGCTATAACCCGTCAATAAATGAAAGGCTGTTCCGGCTGTTTTATCCTGCAAATATTCTCCCTTTAATATAAACCGACCTTGTTTCAAATAGTCTATAAGCAATGCCGTTTGCTCCATATTTAACCGTGTTAAATTATCGCCGGAGCTTCTGGTAGGTCTGCCTTTTGTAAGTCCTTTCAGTTCAGGTGTGTTATCGGTTTCTTGTGATGGTGCTTCACCCGCTGTGCTTTCTTCCGGCTCAAAAACATAGTGCATTCCTATTGCTGTTTTCAGATAGCGTAAATAGTTATTCAACATCAGAGGAAATTCTTCATCCGTAAGCCCTTGTTCTCCGGTAGGTAATGAGTTAAATGTTTCGGCATCAATTACGCCGGATTCCGATAAACATAGGTCTTTATCATAATGGGCGAATAGCTTGTTACGTAAAGCCGGTTGCAATTTGGCTTTAAATACACGGGCAAAGTGCTGTGTATAAAATTCGCTTACGCTATCCTGATCTTTACCGTAAAGTTCTGTAAATGCTATCATGGATAGTAAAAATTGTTCTTTCTCATGCCAGTTTAATCCTGCAATGCTTTTATCTAATGCCTTGCAAAAACTGCTGTACAGACCAATATTAAACAGGTGGCGGTTGTTTTCCATATTCAAATATAAGTGCTGTGTATCAGTTAGCGTAAAGCGAAAATGCTTTAGCGTAAATGGAAGTTCAGGATTACCGTAAACAATAAGTTAGCGTAAAGTCCCCAAATGCTTTACCGTAAAAGAAAATTCAGGATTACCGTAAACTATAAGTTAGCGTAAAGTCCCCCAATGCTTTACCGTAAAAGAAAATTCAGGATTACCGTAAACTATAAGTTAGCGTAAAGTCCCCCAACGCTGTTACCGTAAAAGAAAATTCAGGATTACCGTAAACTATAAGTTAGCGTAAAGTCCCAAAAATGCTTTACCGTAAAAAGAAAATTCAGGTTTACCGTAAACTATAAGTTAGCGTAAAGTCCCCAAACGCCGTAACCGTAAATATAATTCAGGTTTAGCGCAAAACGCAGGTTAGCGGGTGGTGTTTATCGTTAAGGATTTACGGTAAAGCCTTTTAAACACTTAAAAAAGTGTTGTTTTAAGGGCGTTTTGATTGAAATACTGGCGTAATGCCTTTTAATCTATACCGTAATACTTTTTTACTGCATCCGAAAGAACAGAAACGGCTGTTTCTTTAGCAACTTTCCAAGTTCCTTCAAGTGCTTTGGTAACCATTTTTGCTATCCATTGATTTACTCTGTTTCCAAAACTTCCGGTACTCTGATCGGGAACCTCAGTATCAACAATAGTTAGTAATTCGCTCCGATCTTCTTCAACTACTCCAATCCCTTCAAGATATTCCGATAACTCTTTTTTGTTTTTTACTCCAATGGAAATTTGATTGTGTTGGGTTACGTTATTTCCAGTATTTATAACGTTACCGTCTCCTTTGGTTGTGATTATTGTTTTGTTCATAATGTGCGTTATTTTTTGTTCATTTTTTTGGCAGTCTTCAATTTTAGTTATGTCTCCAAATTCAGCATCTATTTTAAACATAAACTCCAATAATGAAGCTCTAACATGAGCAAGAA